>JAIKYD010000017.1 GCA_024683485.1 Saccharofermentans sp.
GTGGATCAGGCCAGAGATCTTTATAACAAACTCGGTTTCCCGACATTGACTTCATGGAACGGTGTTGATCTTATAGAAGATTCACATCCCATGTATTTCGGACGTCCCGGTGCTGTCGGCCAGCGCGCTGCCAACCTTATACAGCAGGGCGCAGATATGGTGCTGACAATTGGTACCAGATTGAATCTCTTAAGTACGGGATATAACTTCGACAGTTTCCTCGAAAACGGCGTACACATCATGGTCGATATTGATGAGAACGAGATGAATAAGAAAAGCGTTCATCCGAAGATCAAAGTCGTATGTGATGCAAAGTCATTTATCGAGAAACTTTTAGCACGTATCGATGAGATCAAGCCTGTTTCACGTGAAAAATGGATCGCTCACTGCAATCAGTTAAGAGAGAGGTATCCGGTACTGATCCCTGAACAGGAACCGCGTGAAGGTTATGTAAGCACATATGATCTTGCAGGCGAGGTCTCTTCTCAGATGAAACCTGATGATATCTATCAGTTTACAAGTTCAGGAACATCGGTCGATATCACCATGAAGGTATTCAAGATAAAGTGGGGGCAGAGAGCCTTCCTTACAAAAGGTCTTGCCGCGATGGGATATGACGTTCCGGCAAGTATCGGAAGCTGCATAGCTTCCGGCGGAAAGCGTACGGTATGCATTACCGGTGACGGAAGCATCGCGATGAACATGCAGGAACTGGAAGTGATAAAGAGGCTGTCGCTTCCCATCAAGATCTTCGTTGTTGACAACAGCGGATACAGCATGATCTACCAGTCGCAGAACGGCAACTTCAAGGGACATCTCACGGGCTGTACTGAAGAGAACGGACTTACTCTTCCTGATATGGCAAGGATCGCAGATGCATTCGGAATACGTTCTGAACACATTGAGACCAAAGCTGAACTTAGAGAAAAAGTACGCTCTGTGCTTGAGAGCGAAGGACCTGCACTGTGTACCGTTAAAGCGGACATTACGCAGAAGATACTTCCCAAGCAGGTTAACTATGTAAGGCCTGACGGACAGATGGCAAGCCGTCCTTTAGAGGATATGGCGCCATTGCTTGAAGAAGATGAACTGAAAAAAGCATTATCCGGAAATTTGTAATGACATAAAAGCAGAAGGTAAGTGTATGAAGAAGATAAGCGTAATGATCCCATGCTATAACGAGACGGAAAATGTAATTCCGATCAGTGAAGCTGTTGTAGATATCCTCGAAAAAGAACTCAGCAATTACGATTATGAGCTGGTCTTTATCGATAACGCTTCAACCGACGGAACCAGAGACAAGCTCCGCATGATATGTGCACAGAACAAGAAGATAAAGGCGATCTTCAATGTCACGAATTTCGGTCAGTTCAATTCTCCTTTTCACGGAATGTGCCAATGCACTGGTGATTGCGTCATCACGATGTGCTGTGATTTCCAGGATCCGGTCGAGATGATCCCCGTATTTGTTAAGAAATGGGAAGAGGGTCACAGGATAGTAAGTGCAGTTAAGTCATCAAGCAAGGAGAATCCTATCATACGTTTTATGCGTACGGTTTATTACCGCATGATCCGGAATATGTCTTCGGTTAAGATGATCGAGCATTTTACCGGTTTCGGACTTTACGATAAGACATTCATTTCCCTGCTTCGCGAATTAGACGATCCGATACCGTTTGTCAGAGGTATCGTTGCCGAATACGGTGCAGGTTTCAACATGATCCAGGTTGAATACGAGCAGCCTAAAAGAAGAGCAGGCAAGACGCACAACAATTTCTATACCTTATATGATGCTGCGATGCTTTCGATCACTTCATACACGAAGATCACGCTTCGTGTTGCGACGTTTTTCGGTTTGTTCTGTTCTTTTGCAAGCATAGTGACTGCCATCGTTTACCTTATCCTGAAACTGACTAACTGGTACGGATTTGAGGCAGGTTCTGCACCTGTGGTAGTCGGTGTTTTCCTGCTTGGAGGCGTACAGCTGTTCTTTATAGGACTTGTCGGAGAATACATACTGAATATCAACACCCGTGTTATTCACAGGCCTCTGGTAGTTGAAGAAGAACGGATCAATTTTGAGGAAAAAGAAAAATGAGAGTTGTGATCACAGGCCCTACAGGTGCGATCGGTCATGCTCTGATCGAGCAGTGCATCAGAAGCGGAGATGAAGTCCTGGCTATCGTCAGGAAAGGTTCTCCGCGCATCAGAACGATCCCTCAGGACAGCAAGGTGACTGTCCTTGAGCTTGGCCTTGATGATTATGATGAATACGTCAGGTCTGCCCGTGCGCCAGAGATCCCCTATGATGTTTTCTATCACTTTGCATGGGAAGGCACGACAGGGTCCTCAAGAAACGATACTGATCTTCAAAGCCGGAATATTGAGCATGCACTGTCCGCAGTCAGGCTGGCCGCTTTCCTTGGATGCAAGACCTTCATTGGAGCGGGTTCACAGGCTGAATACGGCAGAGTGGAAGGCTCATTAAAGGCAGATACTCCCGCATTCCCCGAAAACGGCTACGGCATCGCCAAGCTGTGCGCGGGACAGCTGACGCGGATCCTTTGCAATCAGCTCGGGATCAAGCACATCTGGACGCGCATACTCAGCGTCTATGGTCCTTACGA
>JAIKYD010000057.1 GCA_024683485.1 Saccharofermentans sp.
ATACTGGTCTTGTTTGCTGTATCCTGGGTGGCCGATGTTATCACTATGCTTATAATAGGCGCGGTATATACTAAAATCTTAAATGAAACTGAACTGGCCGGCGGTGCAGGTGCTTCCGGTCTGGCTTTCTGCTTTATGCCGATCGTTATGTACGCGTTATTTGTTCTTGGAAGAAAATACGGATTCGGCAAGCTCTTTAAGCAAATTTCATTTTATTTCCTGATGTCGATGGCCGTTCCAACACTTATAATTTCATTAAGTCCGAGTGTAAGTGGTGTTACAGGAATAGAGTCTATGATCATACACCTTTTGGCACTGGTTATCGGGACTATATTTACGATTGTTTTCCGCAAGTCTATAACCGCTTATTTTGATAAAACAAAATCAGAAACTGTATAATACTATTCATCTTATATATTTTTGGGGATGAATACGTGCGTAACGAAGAGATAATTGAAACAAATAGAGAATACTGGAACAAGCACGCAGATCAATGGTTTGGAACAACAGCGCTTCCAAAGTATGGTGTCCGTTTTCCCACCGAAGATGACCTTCATCTGTTTGGCGATGTGAATGGCACGAAAATGTTGGAGATGTGCTGCGGAAGCGGTCACTCTCTTCTTTATAATGCAGCAAAAGGTGCCGGTGAATTGTGGGGAATCGATCTGTCTCAAAGCCAGTTGGATAATGCTGCAAAACTTCTGGGTGATAACGGATACAGCGCGAAACTGATATGTGCAAAAATGGAAGAAGACATAGATGTTCCGAAGTCTTATTTTGATTATGTTTATTCCATTTACGGAATAGGGTGGACCACGGACCTGCAGGGTACATTTGATAAGATCGCATCTTATCTGAAGAAGGACGGTATATTTATCTTCAGCTGGCATCACACTCTGTATTACTGCATTGCCTGGTCATGTGATGAGAGACAGAATATATTGATCGATGATAAGCTCGTGATGACAAAAAGTTATCTTGATGAATCGTATTTCAAGATGCCGGTCGATGACAGCGAGATCGTATTATGCAACCGGAAGATATCGACATATATAAATGCATTGGCTAAAGCCGGATTCGTTGTAGAACAGTTTGTTGAAGAAAGTGATACTGATTCTGAGGAAGCAGCAGATAAAACTGATCTCAAGACACGAAAGGCAGAAATGCTGCCGATCTCATTTTGCATAAAAGCAAGAAAACTATAGTATACTATTGCATAGTATATTGGCAGATTTAAAGAATAATAGGAATGCGAAATGAAAAGAATAATTGCGTTGTCACTTGTTGCAATCATGCTTCTGGTTATGTCCTCATGCAGCACTAAAAGTGTTGAATCAACTTCGGCTGAGATTTTGACTTCGGAGAATACGATGGCGGTTGAGACAGAATCCTCGGCAAGTGCTGCCGAAGAAAAGAGCATGATTGCAGAGAGGGAGATCAGAGTCCTGGATTACACAGATTCCAAGAAACAACTATTCATCAATAGAGATGATGTGGAACTCTCAGGTATTCTCTACCTGCCTGATGGTGACGGACCTTTCCCGGTAGTGTTTTTCGCAAATGCCATCGGGTCAGGATATGAATATCTGGAAGATATAGCAAAAAGACTTACGAAGAACGGAATAGCTACAGTTTTATTTAATTTTGCAGGTGTGGCCGGCACCGATGATCTGACAGTCCTGACAGAGGCAGAGGATCTTAAGGCTGTAATAGGCGGTGTGCGTACTTTGCCGGTAATTGACAGCAGCAATGTTTTCCTGTTCGGTCACAGCTTCGGTGGTTTGGTTGCTTCATATGTTGGTTGCAATTATCCTGAAGAGATCAAGGGGATGATCCTTATAGAACCGGCATATCATCTGAAAGACGAGATAAGCGGAAGCGATCCTAATATGTCGACTATACCCGAATCAATATTAACGAAGCGGTTTATTGAAGATCTGAACACATTTGATATTTACGATTATATGCCATCATTCAGGGGAAATGTGATCATATTCCTTGGAACTGCAGAAGGTTCATTCGGCCGGTCATGGCCATCATTATATGATAAAGCGCAAGAACAATTCCCGTCAGCAGAACTCATTTATGTTGAGGGAGCTGATCATGGTTTTATGTCAGTCGGCAGGGAAGATGTGAAGCAGAAGTCTCTGGAATTTATAAAGAATAATATCTAAGTATTTTATGTTTGGTATTTCAGTGATTATTTGAGAAAGCAGAAGGATAAGATACTTAAGAAATAATAGTGATAATGGCCAATAGTCTATTTATCGAAGGTTTGATAGAAAACGACAGATACAAACTCTTGGCAGCTCCTAAGAGTGATCTGCATAATCATTCAACCAAGGGATGCAGTTTGGCGTGGGTTGAAGAAAGAACGGGACATTCATTTCCAAAGCCTCCTTTGAGATTTGACGGCCTTGAGGGAATGCAGAAATGGTTCACTTCCTATATCAAACCCTTTTGTTCAGGTTATGAAGGGATAGTCTTACGGTGGGAAGGGGCGTTTGCGGAAGCCGGACGCAATAACATAAAAAGGCTTGCAATGAATTTCGGTGCTGAGGAGATCGAGCTTGCAGGAGGAATTGATGATTTCCGGAAACTGATCGAGGTTTTTCGTATGAAACACTGCCCGGAAACTGATTTCGAGCCTGAACTGACGTATATTTCATCCTGTGATATTGATGAGGCATCGGATTCAATTGATAAATATCTTCAGTCCGGTTACTTCAAGTCAATTGATGTATGTGGTGGTGAGAATATCAGGCCGTTTGAAGCATTTCTTCCTTTATACCGAAAAGCAGAACGTTATCATCTTATTAAAAGAATGCATGTTGGTGAAAGTGGAACTGCGGACGACGTGAGAAGAGCGGTCGAACTGCTTGGACTTGATGAAGTCCACCACGGAATAGGAGCTGCAGGTTCAAAAGATACTATGCGTTTTCTTGCTGATAATCACATACAGCTTAATGTCTGTCCTTCCAGCAATGTCATGCTCGGTTATGCTGAAGACTATAAGGATCATCCGATTAAAACTCTGGTGGATAACGGTGTTGAAGTGACGATAAATACCGATGATCTTCTGATCATTAACAGTTCCATTGAGAATGAATATCTTAAGTTATATGAGGCAGGAACATTAACTGCAGAACAGTTGGAAGAGATAAGAATTAGAGGACTGACAGGAAGAAGTAAGTAAACGGTAGAAGTAATTGGAACATTACCATAGAGAAATTACTTGAAGTGAATTTTGAGAGGGTTTTAAACAGAAAAAAGGTGGAGTTTATCTGTTCTGTTCACATGCATCTTTGGCTCCGATCAGAATTATCTTGAATTTTAATATTCGGTTAATGTTAATCGATCATTCATGTAAGACAGGGATTATATGCTTATGACATAAGATAACCTTGACATTAAAGGAGACATGTCATGACAAATATAATCCCGGCATTTTTGTCGGTAATAATCCTTATTTCTACAATGGGAACTTATCCCAAGGTTTCATCAGAGAATGCAAAAGCAACGCCAACAGGCATAGTTTATGAGCAGATCGGTAACAGTATTGACAGTTATATTGAAGAACGTGAAGCAGGACTTGCTTCCTGCGAGGTGAGTGTATTCGGCAGGGACGGCATTATCTATAATGGTTATTATGGTTATGCGGATATAGAAAACAATGTGCCTGCCGATGAACAGACCGTTTACGAATGGGGCAGCACATCAAAGATCCTTGTGTGGATTTCGGTTATGCAGCAATGGGAGATGGGCGCTATCGACTTTGAAGAAGATATCCGTACATATCTTCCTGACGGATTTCTTACAAAACTAAAATACCATGAAGAAAAGATTACCATGCTTGATCTTATGAATCATAAAGCCGGCTTTCAGGAGAGTTTTTTCGAGAATCAGGAAGCAGCCCCTGGCGATGTGTATGACAGCTTAGAGGATGCAGTAAGAGCCTGCGAATGCTATCAGGCGTACCATGTGGGAGAGTATACTGCATATTCCAACTGGGGAACTGCTCTTGCGGCTTACATCGTTGAGCGGACCAGCGGACTTGATTATGTTACATATGTTAATCAGAATATTTTCACGCCCTTGGGCATGGATCATTCCTCCATTGATCCTCAGCAAAAAGATAATGAATGGGTTGCCCAAAAACGTCATGAACTGAAATGCTACTGCCGTTTTGCCGATCCCAGGGATAATGAGGATTTTGGTGAATGCCGTTATGCGGTGCAGCTTTTCCCCGCTGGTGCCTGTGTGAGCACTCTTGCAGATCTTTCAGCTTTAGGTCAGGCACTTGTCGCAGAAGACTGCCCCCTGTTCGAAAATAGCAATACCCGTGATGAGATGTTTAGTGCAACCTCATACTATGGTGATACTGACGTTGCAAAAAACTGTCATGGTCTATGGACCAATGAATACAAAGTTGAAACACTAGGACATGGCGGAAATACAGCCGGTTGCACAGCGAATCTTGAGTTCGATCCTTTAAGCGGCCTCGGAGTTGCAATACTCACAAATGAAAGTGGTGAGACCGCTTTTTGCAACGGGATCCCCGTTCTCCTGTACGGTCATTATACCGATAGGGAAGATTACAAGCATTATGATGGCAATTGCGGGGATATCAGTGGGGTTTATTATTCCAAGCGCAGTATATGTGAAGGTCCTGCAAGCGGAATGCAGTATATGGATTCAGTATTTCCCCTCAGCAAAAATGTTGACGGGACATATTCGATTAAGCTTTTCGGCATCACTTTCAATGATACGTTGAAGTTTATTCCAGTCGGCGGGAATCAGTATATCTATGATTCAAATGGTATGGAAATGTTCGTATATGTAAAGGACGGCATATTCGAGATTGGTTACATGGACTACGTCCGCAGCAACACCGGTGCAGCTCCCACAGTTGTCAATTACGGATTTATGATATTCGGTCTGATATGTCTTTTGACCTTGCTGATAAAGATGATTGTATTAGTAGTGCGAAAGGCACGCAAGTTGAAAAATAAATACTCTAAGGCAGATAAAATGATATTGATACAGCAGGCAATATATGCAGTTTCAGGAATAATATATGCGTTGTTTGCATTAGTAATGACCGGTACACCTACACTTGCATTCGTGACGGTATCATGCATTTTTGCATCGTTCCTTGCAGTTATTTCGCTTGCAAACAGCGGTATGTTATGCATTAATACTGTCAAGAGTGATGTAAAAACACGCACAAAAATAAAGCAGTATACATGGGCGGTGATTTGCCTTGCATATTTCGTGTTCATTATAGGAATGCAGATGTACTGCTTCTGGAAAGTATAAGGAAATGATATGGCGTTAACTACAAAACAATTCCAAATTTTAACTGATATAAACATTGTTTGGGATTTTCTTGTTGATATTTATGACAGAGAAAATGGGAGCGGTATGCCGGCCCCGTTTTTTGAACATGCAATCCGCGCTTCGTGGATGGATGCGTCTTATTCACATTTGGACAGATTCTGGTTTGATGGTGATAAGGTCGTTGCTTTCGTATATTATGAAGCACCGGTAACTGATATTTATTTTGCAGTTCGAAAAGGATACGAGTATCTTGCTGATGAATTGATAGATTATGCGGTTACGACAATGCCGAATTTTGACGGCAATCAGCAATTTGTGCTTTTCAATGGACAGGAATTCTTGATGGAGTCTGCAAAAAAGCGCGGATTCAGTATGGTGTTTGAATATGAGAGTCGCGTATTTGATTTTAAGAACGAATTGAATTATGAATTACCGGAAGGATACCATTTTGTAGAACCGGCAGATGTTGATGTGTTCAAGTTGTCTAAGCTCTGTTGGTACGGATTTGACCATGGCGATGAACAGGAGTTCACTGATTGGGATAAATATGATGACAGTAATGACTGGACGCCAGCAAAATCGCATAAAGACTGCGTAGCAGAATTTATGGCACCGTCTCCTCACTCAACGCATGAATACGACGTTGTTATTGCTGATGAGAACGGCGAATATGTGTGTTTTGCAGGAATGTGGTGGATTTCTCAAAATAAGCTGGCTTATATGGAACCTCTATGCACTTCTCCTGAGCACCGGAGGAAGGGGCTTGCTGCTGCCGCGCTTACAAGGCATTACCGTAGAATGAAATCTCTAGGTGCAACTCACATGTCCGGCGGAGACGATCCGTTTTATGAGAAAATAGGATACGGAAAAGGATTCCATTTTTCGTTCTGGAAAAAAGAACGGCACTAATTGTGTTGAATTGTTTGAACAGAAGGTAAACAGGGAACAGAATCAAAAATGATACTTATATTTGATCTTTTCGAGACACTTGTTGAAGACATCAGGATGGATTTTAATCTGGGATTGAAACCACTTTGGGAAGAACACTATAAAGATAAGTGTTCGTTTGATGAAATCAAAACGTATGGTGAAGAATTATTCATACATATGACAGAACTTCATAAGAAGGGTTTTGAGTTTCCCTTTGTAAAAGATGAACTGCCGATGTATGCGGAAAAATACGGCGGCGATGTTATAAGCATGAGCATAGAAGAGGAAGCAGAATTTCTGAACCGGTGCAATGAAGTGAGGGTGTATGACGGATTAATTGATATGCTCGATCATTTTGAAAAAGAGAAAATACCGATGTATGTATTATCAAACAGCGGCTTCAGAGCAGGTGCGCTTCAATTATTGCTTAAACAACATGGCGTAGATAAATATTTTAAAAAGATTTGGTCAAGTGCTGATTTTGGCAAGGTCAAACCTTGTAATGAGTTTTTCGAGATGGCTGTAAGAGAGATCATTAAAGAGAATCCAAATTGTACCAGAGACGATATGTTTTTTATCGGAGATACTTATAAGACGGACATTATTGGTGCTCACGATGAAGGAATCAGGGCAGTGTGGATCAACCGCAAAGATGAGCCTGATGTTAACGGATTTGCATCTTATCAGATAAAGAATGTAACAGAAATTCTTAATTGTCCTATTACAGAACCAGTGAGATAACTGATAATTGGAATGACGAGAAAGGTTGGAACTGGAATTGTAATTCTTGTAGTGGAAGGAGACATATAAATTGAGTTATTTCAAATACTGTGATAAACAAATTTACTATGACGAAACCGGTGAAGGAATACCGCTCATATTGCTTCACGGAAACACCTCATGCGGTAAGATGTTTGATCCAATAGTTCCGGCTTTAGCTGCGAATTATCGGGTTATAGTTCTTGACTTTCTCGGAAACGGCAGATCTAGCCGTATTGGTAAATGGCCATCAGATCTATGGTTTGACTGGGCAAAACAGGTTAAGGCACTCTGTGATCATTTAGGACTCGAGAAGGTATATCTGATAGGCAGCAGCGGAGGCGCTCTGGCTGCAATTAACACGGCTCTTGAATATCCAGAACTTATAAATGCTGTTATAGCGGACAGCTTTATGGGGCTTATAGCTGATCCTGAAATTACCGGTCAGATCCGTACAGGACGTGCTCAGGCTAAGCAATTTGATGGATTTGTTAATTATCTTAAATCCATCCATGGCGATGATTGGGAAGATGTTTTTGATGCTGACACTGATGCGGTATTAAGGCATGCAGATGAGATCGGCACATTTATTCACAGTCCGGTAGAAGAACTCAAAGTAAGAATGCTGCTTACGGGAAGTATGGAAGATGATATGTTTCCCAAGGGGCATTGCATGAAATTGTTCGAAGAGATATGTGCCAGGACTGATATGACGGAGATGCATGTTTTTGAGCATGGTGGTCATCCTGCGATGATGAGTAATATGGATGAGTTTATAGAAATCAGCGGTCAATTTTTCTGTAAGGTATAGATCTCGAAGACCATAACCGGTAGTTCAAGAATATAAAGAAGATAGTATATGAGCATAAGAACAAACTATGAGAAATGGTATGAAGGAGACAATTATTACTGGGGATTGGAACCCGGAAGTTTCCTTGAAGAACTGATTGCATTGTGTCCGCCTTCTTCTGATAAAAAAGTTCTTGATATAGGCTGTGGAGAAGGTAAAGATGCCGTGTATATGGCTCAGAAGGGCTATGATGTTACTGCATTTGATCTTACTGAGAACGGCGTCAGAAAGACCATTGCTTTGGCTGAGTCCAAAAATGTTAATGTCAATGCATATGTCGATGACATAAATACCTTCAGCACTGATGAGAAGTTCGACATAGTTTATTCAACAGGTACTGTTCAATATCTTTTCGAAGAGAACAAAAAAGAATTCTTTGAGAAACTGGACAGGATTACAAAGCCGGACGGCATCGTTTACATAAATGTATTTGTAGAGAAGTCATTCCTTGAATTGCCGCCGGATTGGGATAAAGAAGAGAAGATGTGGAAGTCGGGTGAGCTTTTCACTTATTTTGCGGACTGGAAGTTTGAGCGTATAGATGAAGTGATATTCGAGGATAACAGTGGAGGAATACTGCATTATCACTGTATGGACACTATTATCTGCAGAAAGGTGTTGAAACATGATCTATCTTGAAACTGACAGACTGATTCTCAGAGACTATGTAACCGGAGATTTCGATGATTACTATAGATTGATGACCGACGATCAGACCATGTATTACATGAAGGATATTAAGCTTGATTCAATTGAATCTGCTAAGGAAAACTTTGCAAATATATTGAAAGACATGGCGGGTAATGAACGGAAGTATTATTTCCTTCACATGATGTTGAAAGAGACACAAGAGCAGGTGGGAAGTATTGGATACACTGTTGTCGATAATACTCCTGTCGGTAAGATCGTTCATATGGGTTACTTTACCTATCCCAAGTTCTGGGGTAACGGTTACACATCAGAAGCTCTGAAAAAGGTAATCGAATATGCATTTACAGAGGATAATGTGTACAGGATAACTACCGGATGTCTTGCAGAGAATAAGGGCTCGGAACGTGTCATGCAAAAGTGCGGAATGATAAAGGAAGCGGAACATGTCGAATACGAATGGCATGATGGCAGGATGAAAAACCGCCTTGAATACAGGCTGCTTAAATCTGAGTTTGATATATCCTGAGAGGCAAACATTGCACCATACAATAAAATATTAAGTTCGTTTATGAAGCCGTTAACAAACCAAACAATCTGTTATGGTTCTGTTAAATTGGTCATTTTGATGTGTTGGTGTGGTATTATCCGCCTATAAGATGTGTGATAAGTCATTATGTATTTGGCACAGCATTATTATAATGTTAGTTGCAAAACATGACAGGTGGAGCCGTATTGAGTAAGAAACGCAATAAAGGTCTGAGCATAAAGATCGTAACTGCATTGTATTCTTCAGCAGTTATTGTTGTATTGACGATTATTACTGTAATCGTCGGTTACAGACTCTATGAGAAACATGTCATGGAGCACTACAGCAAGTATACAACGACGGTTCTTGAGTATGCATTCAGTGCTGCCCAGGAGTATTCATTCGGTGATATGATAGCTGACCGGGATATGCCGGATGCTTATGAACAAATGAGATCAGAATTAAACCATGTTAAGGAGTGTTCTGAGATCGATTATCTCTATGCGGTGTATTTCGATGACATCAATGATATTCACAGTCTGAAATACGCTATCAACACCAAGACTGCAAAAGAACTCGAGAATGGCGGAACCTATACCTATCTGGGAACTCCTTGTGAAGAGGGAAGTTTTCAGGAGGATACATTGCTTACCCTTCATGAAGCCGTGCTGACCAAAAAGAGGGAAAGCGGTGTTCTTCAGGGCTATTCAGAAGGGTATGGGTACATGTTTAATGGTTATAAAGTCATTTTTGACAGTAACGATAACCCTGCCGGCCTTTTGTGTGTGGAGATTGATGTCAGTAATATACGGGCTGAACTTAACCGCTACATCCGCAATATTGTGCTTTTTGTTGCTGCCTTTACGATAATTATCACCATAATATTTGTGGCTTTGTCTGAGTCTTATATTATCTATCCGATCACCAAGCTTACAGAATCTGCAAAAGACTTTATAAAGAATATCGGCGATCAGGATTCAATCGATAGAAGTGTTAAGGAGTTAAAGTCTATCGATATCCGCCCGGAAAATGAGATTGGCGAGCTTTATACGACCGTCAGTAAAATGGAATCTGATATGGCTGATCAGTACCGTGATATACGCCAGTATTCCGAAAATGTTATGAAGATGCAGGACGGTCTTATCCTGCTTATGGCGGATATGGTCGAAAACCGTGATTCAGATACAGGTGACCATATTCAAAAGACTGCTGCGTATGTAAGGATAATCCTTAGGGGCTTGAAGCGGAAAGGATACTACCTTGAT
Organism: Saccharofermentans sp.; assembly: GCA_024683485.1. Lineage (GTDB taxonomy): Bacteria > Bacillota > Clostridia > Saccharofermentanales > Saccharofermentanaceae > Saccharofermentans. Next base: position 10,322 of record JAIKYD010000057.1, read on the forward strand.
AAGCTTACCCCGACATATATGGAATATGTGGAAAAATCCGCTCCGCTGCATGATGTCGGTAAGATAAGGATCCCTGATGCCGTGCTTAATAAACCGGGAAAACTGACTCCTGAAGAGTACGAGATCATGAAGACTCATGCTTCAGCAGGCAAGGAAATAATCAATAAAGCTATCGATAATACTGTTGAAGGCGAGAATTACCTCAGAGAAGCTTGCAATATGGCGGCATATCATCATGAACGCTGGGACGGCAAAGGCTATCCGGAAGGCCTGAAGGGTGAAGAGATTCCTCTGTCTGCCAGGGTTATGGCTGTGGCAGATGTTTTCGATGCCTTGTGTTCGAGCCGCGTTTACAAACCGCCGTTCCCGATCGATGATGCCTTGAAGATAATCGAAGAAGGTAAAGGAACCCAATTCGATCCGAAGTGTGTAGAGGTCTTCTTGGAGGCACTCCCTGATATTAAAGCTGTGTTGAGAAAGTACAATAAAAAGTAATCAATTAATAGGAACTATTGATAATGAAAGTGTTTATTGTATATTGTCATCCGTCTGAGGACTCTTTTACCAGAAACATGCGTGATGCTTTCATAAGAGGTGTAACTGATTCAGGCAACGAATATATTATGTCTGATCTCTATAAGATGGGATTTGATCCTACGATGACCGAACAGGAATACTTGAGAGATGCAAATTACAGGAACACGCCTGAAGTTGCAGATGATGTATTTGCAGAACAGCAAAAGATCAATTCTTCTGATGCGATTGCCTTTATCTATCCGGTGTTCTGGACTGAGGCTCCGGCAAAACTGGTAGGCTGGTTTGACAGAGTGTGGTCTTACGGATTTGCATATGGTGAGAAGACCATGAAGATGCTGGATAAAGCGGTAATACTCTGTTCTGCCGGAAATCCGCTTGAAAGGCTGGAACAGTTTGGACTTTTAGAAAGCATGAAGAGAGTTATGTTAGGTGACAGACTTTTCGGGCGGGCCAAAGAAACTGATTTTATTGTTTTTGACAGTACTTCCCGGGAGAAGGAACTGCGTGAGATGAATTGGGAAAGCAATCTTCAAAAGGCCTATGAAGCGGGAAAGAATCTCTTTGGTTGAACTTGGCTGCGCCGGGTATTGACTGCCAGATTGATTACGACTGTGCTCACTGGCAAGCGGTACTATCGATATAGTATATCTTGAAGACTGATAGGTACTATAGTAAAACTGTATCCAACCCGGCGTTGTGTTTTTTCCAAAAACGAATTGTTAGTATTCCCGGCACGCCTCTGATATATTGAAACCATCAAAGATGCATCGGAGAAATAACATTTATTGTGAGGTATCAATATGTCGTTAGGTAATAATATCAAGAAATACCGCATTCGAAGATTAACGGATATCTGGATTTCTGTGAACAGATCCGTTTGGCAGACAAAGCTGATGTGATCAGGGATTACGGCGAGCATGCAGCAGATAACATGATTAAATACACAAGAGATTGGATAGACGGGAAACTTCAGTTTATGCTCGGACAGTTAAAGGAATGGAGCGATGAGAATGATTTCGCGAAGTTCGAAAAAATGATTTGAACTGAGCACTATAATGAATTCTTATCAAATGAGCCGGGAGAGTGTTTGTAAAACGATCCCGGTTCTATTATTTTTGAAAATTGTATAAGCGGAGAATTGAATTTGTTTTCTGTTAGAATATAAAAGATTCCCATTGAATGGAGGAATAAGCAATGCTGATAGAAACTGACAGACTGAAAATTAAAGATTTTACAATGGATATGGCAGAGGCAGTCCATTTGAATTCTCTTGATGAAGATACCAGACGGTTTGTGCCGGATGAGGTTTTCGAGACTGTGGATGAAGCCAGAGAGACCGTGGAATTCCTGATGTCAAGGTATGAAGGCACAGAAGGACCTTTTGTTTATCCTGTGTTCATTAAAGATACAGGAGATAATATCGGATATGTGCAGATGGTTCCGCTTGATGACGGCAATTGGGAAATAGGATATCACGTTGCGAAAAGATTCACCGGCAACGGATATGCTACTGAGGCCGTAAATGCCTTTATTCCGGTTATCACTGAAAAGATCGGGATAACCGAAGTAAATGGAATATGCCTTAGTGAGAATGTTGCATCAAAGTGTGTACTCAGGAAATGCGGCTTTGAAGAGATTTCCGAAGGTGAGGGGAACTATCAGGGCGAAGAAAGAGAGATATTTAAGAGCGTACTTAAACTGTGATGATCCTGTTTGCGGATAGGGTTTGGAAAGAAGAAAAGAATTAAGATGAAGATCAAAATAGCATTTCTTCAGCTGGTTCCGGGAAAGACTCTTGAAGAACAGCTGAATATTGGAATCGAAGCCTGTAAGGAAGCAAAGGAAAAAGGTGCGGACATAGCGCTGTTTCCTGAAATGTGGAGTGACGGGTATTATATTCCGCAGGATGTGAATGAACTTAAAAGTCTTGCAATAAGTAAAGACAGTGATTTCATAGATGCGTTCAGAAATCTTGCCCAAGGTCTTGAGATGGCCATCGGTATTACATTTCTCGAGAAGAATGAGGATAATGCTCCTCTTAATTCTGTTATATTCTTTGACCGTGCCGGAAAAGGAATATTGCATTATTCCAAAGTTCATACATGTGCTTTTGCTGATGAGGCAGTACTTGCCGGCGGGGATGATTTCTATGTGGCAGAACTTGATACCGGAAGTGGCAGCATAAAGATCGGTTCCATGATCTGTTTTGACAGGGAGTTCCCGGAGAGCTCAAGGATCCTTATGCTTAAAGGTGCGGAGATAATCCTTCAGCCGAATGCTTGTCCTCTTGAGATCAACCGCCTTGCAGCATTAAGAACAAGAGCCTATGAGAATATGGTAGCTGTTGCAACCTGCAATTATGCCCAGGGCCAGCCTGACTGCAATGGACATTCCGTTCTTTTTGACGGCGTTCCTTGGCTGCCTGATGAACCTGGTGTGAGGGACATGTGCGTTTTCGAAGCTCCCGGAAAAGCAGGTGTATATGTTGCTGAACTCGATGTAGACCAGTTAAGACTTCACAGGTCCCGCGATGTAATGGGTGAAAAATTCAGACACCCCGGAAAGTATGGCATCTTAGCGGAAACTTAAGGGATGGATGTTGATCAGTTCCGTTGATATTTGCCCTTGCGGCATATATTTGGCATAGATTTCGTGACAAATCAGGGAATAGCCTTTCTCAAAACACAAAAATATTTTATATTGCAGACAGGGGATAATATTTATAGTTCTGGAGGCTCCAATTATGAAGAAGCTGAAAGTGTCTGCGCTTGTAATGGCAGTTGTTATGCTTATGCCATTGCTCTTGTCGTGTTCGAAAAGCAAATCGGCAACTAAACTTGCCGGAAAGGATGACCCCTGGTACGAGTCATTCAGGTTTGATCTTGAACCAGATCAGGCAGCTACTGAGTTATCAGGCGGAAGTGTTGTCTGTTATGGAAACGGAAAGATATACCATCTTTACAGTCTCACAAACATCGCTGATTTTGACGATTACCGGAGAACAATACTTGATACATATGATGAAGACGGTAAACTTATTAACCGTGTAAAACTTAAAGATCCTGAGAATTATACGATCGATGATATCGATGCTGTCAGGATCGGGGAAGATGGCATAACGGCCGAAGCGGTAGTATCACTTTTCGCACCGGGAGGGTTTTATACCGCAGTCGTTAAGATAAATCTTGCCAGCGGGGAAACCAGGGAACCTGAGATACTCTCAAAAGAACCGGGTAAACCTCTCGAACTCGAGCTGGATGAGAAGTCAACAGTGGGTGTTTCAGATGTTTATATTGCAGGTGACTATATTATTTCGGTTATCCTTAACGGTAGAACCGCAAATGAAACTGAAGTCCATGCTTATGCATTCAGGGGTTCAGAATATTTAGCTGAACTGGATCTCTCGGGCATGTCCCGTGTTTTTGATGTTGACGGGTTCTCGTACGATTCTAAAAGCAACACGTTGTTTACTGTTGGTTATACCTTGACAGACGGTCCCATGGTTCTTGAATTCGAACCGGATACTGGCAGCCGGATAAAGAATGAGAAATATGATGCCAATTCTGATAACGGAGTAAACCTTGCCGATTACAGGACTATTGCAAGTGGTGAGTTATGCCGTATAGATATGTTGGGAAACATAACGGAATTTGATATGCAGTCCCGTGAAGTCAGGACTTTGATCGACAACAACTGGTATACGCCTTATTTCTCGGATCTTTCAAGGCAGAAAGTTGAACTTGTGGCCTGTGATAACAATACAGCTGTTATCCACACAGTTGATTCAACGGAATATTCAATGTTCTTTACCGGAAACAAGGAGACAGTTACAATTCTGAAGAAAACTGAAGAAAACCCTCATGCAGGGAAGAAGATAATAGAACTCGCCACTCCGATTGACAAGGGAATGACGGAATATCTGTCAAATGCTGTCTATGAATTCAACAGAACAAATGATGAATATCTCATAAGAGTTTGGAGCAAATACAAGACCGGCATTATGGCAGGAAGAAGTTTTTCCATACTTGATGCCGATGACGAGAAACTCTATACGATGATACAGGAACTTAACGGTTCTGAAGCGCCTGATATCGCAATCGGAATACAGAAGAATTATGCGATGAGGGATGATGTTTTCGAGGACCTTACAGGATACCTTGATCAGGAGGTTATGGATAAACAGTTTGCGAATATCATTGAGGCATCAAAGATCGGAGGCAAGCAGTATTTTCTGCCGGTTACTATTGAGATAGAAGGTCTGGTAACGGAAACGAGTCTGGTCAGGAACGGTGCATGCGGCATTACTTTCGAGGACTTTGACAGGATGATCGAACAGGACCTGGATGGTTTTTCTCCTTACGACTATCCATTGTCAGAATATAACTACAAGAAAGATTTTATCCTTTCGTGCATTGATACTAAAGCAGTGATCGAAGGCGGAGAAGTAAACTTCGGAACAGAACAGTTTATTGAGGCAGTAAAGTATTCTGATGAGCATTTTTCTCAGGATGGTTTTACAAAACCGTCAGATTATGTCTGGGATGACGAGGTGAGGAGAACACGCTCGGAATGCCGCTATGACAAGATCGGGAGTTATATTGATTTTGTTCATGCATGTAAATCCGGTGACGGAAGCTACACAATAATTGGAACACCTTCCGTGGATGCCTCAGGCCCGAGATTCAGAGCAGTTGAGACGGTTTCAGTAACGTCCGTTTCCGATGTAAAGGATGGTGCAAAGATATTCTTAAACTTCCTTTTTTCAGGAGCCGGGTTTGGAAGTTCATCGAAAGAATTTCAGAATATAGTCACTAACAGGGAGATAATGCAGAGAAATATAGCTATAACGGCGGAGAAGAACAACACCGGAGAGAAGGTCGATGAGGAAATGTCTTCCTATATGACCGGGCTTGGTGAATTGTCGAACGTGTACGGATATAAGTATTCTTCCAAGGAAATGGAGAAACAGATGATGAACAGTCTGTCGGCCATATCCACATATTATTACGATGATCCCGTTATTACGGCTTTCCTGGTTGAGGATCTTGCTCCATATTATGCAGGAGACCGTTCGCTTGATGATGTCGTCAAGATCTTGAATGACCGCACGAATAAATACATAAAGGAAATGTGAGTTGCTTAAGGCTAATTGCCGGTCAATAACACAACTGTATTTGACAATTACCGGCTTGCCTTATATTCTAACTAAGGAATATCAAGCGGAGGTTCGGAATGGGCAGGACAAAGAGTGGCTCTTATAATACAAAACAATCGTGTGAGATACTGAATTTCCTGAAAGATAATCCAGGCTCGCATTTTACGAGCCAGGAGATATCGGACCACTTCAGAGCGCAGGGAATCAATATCGGTCAGGCTACGATCTACAGACGGCTGGACCGCCTGACTACCGAAGGACTTGTAAACAAATATATCATCGATGAGAAATCACCGGCCTGCTACGAATACATCGGCACAGGACACTGCAGCCACGGGAAGTGTTATCACATGAAGTGCGAGAAGTGCGGAAAGCTTATCCATCTGAACTGTGATGAGATAAACGCTTTTTTCGAGCATGTGTCAGAAGAGCACGGTTTTGTGCTGGATCCCAAACGTACTGTGTTTTACGGAATCTGCAAAGACTGTAAGTCCTGAGATTTCTGTTTGTATTTTTTAGCTATCCGTTTAAAGCATATTGGCGCGTTTGGTGACTTCGTCTCTTCTGCGCTTGATTATTCTTGCGCGGAATATCAGGAGTATGATCACGAGGAGAAGAAGGAGTCCAGATAATACAGCGAATGTGATGAGGATACTTCTTACGCTGGTAAGGTTTGTTATCTTCTCGGGATTGACTTCTACCACGCCGGCTTTTTTCTCGATCACGATGACAAGGGTTCCTATGAGGTATGTCTTATCGGTATAGACTTTGCAGAGCGGGATCTCCAGTGTCTGCTGTGATGCCTGGGTATCGATAACTGTCTGCGACAGATCAAGTCTGTTGGTGCTTCCGAGCTGGGCTCTTGATGAAGTTGTTGTTATATATCTGTCGAGAACGGCTCTCTGATCTGATATATATAAATTTGTGTCAGACAGGAGGTCCTTTATCTGTGCGTTCGCCTCTTCGATAAGTGGAGCGAATTCACTCTCAGTGATCTCGACTGTTGCAAATGTGGAATATCCGTATTCGAAAAGCTTTATAAGATCAGCGTATCTCGTATCTGCATCGATTGAATTAAAGACGCAGCCTATAAGGTTTCTGTTGTTTTTTCTGGCAGCCGCACAGAGCGTGTAGCCTGCTGCATCTGTAAAACCTGTCTTGCCGCCGACATAGTATTCATAACCGAATTCAGTCGTGCTGACGAATTTGTTTCCGTTTGTCAGTTCTCTCTCGCTGCTGTACTTGTTCGTAGCATCGATTGTGTAGGAGAGTGTTTTGGCGATTTCAGAATAATCAGTGTTGTTTACGGCTTCGTTAAGGATCAGAGCCATATCGTAAGGTGTTGTTATGTTCTCAGGGTTTGAAATACCGAATGCAGAGTCGAAGTTGGTGTTTGTACAACCGATCTCCGATGCTTTTGCATTCATCAGTTCGCAGAATTCGGATTCTGTTCCGCTCATGTACATGCCTAGCGCCAGGGAAGAGTCGTTGGCGGAGATAAGGACAGCCGAATATACGAGGTCCTTGACGCTTATCTGTTCGCCTTCCTGCAGGCCGAGCGTAACGTAGTCCGGAGGAATATCATCAATAGCATCAGCTATTTCAGATGATATCGTGACGATATCTGTCATTTCGAGGCGCTGAAGAGCGAGGAGTACCGTCATTACCTTGGTCATGGATGCAGGTTCCCTCTGTACATCGTAATCCTTGCCCAGAAGGATGGCACCGCTGTTGGCATCATATAAAACATAAGAAGTGGCAGAGATCTCAGGGGCGTCTTCATGAACTTCATTAAGGAGATCGGTCTTGCGTTCTGCGGTTGTAACTATTCCGTCATTGGGATCTTCTCCGTAGTTATCCGCGAAAATATACCCCGGTGCATATGTCCAAAGGGTTGTGGCTGAAAGGATTAATGCCACTAAGCCGGTCAATATCTTTTTGCCGAAATTGATCATAAGGTCTCCTGTTCTGATTTTTGACCATAACATTTTATATTGTTTTTGCTTAAAAACAAACTGTCCACGCGGTATTGTAATTTAATTATAAATATGAGCGGATTTACTGTATAATTAGCAAGGTTATGAAATGAGGCTGTAAATGGCGATAATAAAGACTACAGAAAAAGACAGGCTGGAATATGAATCCAGCGTTAATGAACTTAAAGAGTATTTCTCTTCTTTGGGTACCCGTAAGGGAAGACCTTTAACATATAATGTGCTGACTTACGGTTGTCAGCTAAACGAATCGGATTCCGAGAAGATCTCCGGAATGCTCGCTTCAATGGGGTTGACTGCTTCTGAGGGCGGAGAACTTGATGATGCCGATGTAATTGTGTTTAACACATGTTCTATAAGAGAAAATGCTGACAGGCACTTATTCGGAAATCTTGGTGTTTTCAAGACGTTGAAGAAAAATGACAGGGATGTGGTCATTGCAGTCTGCGGATGCATGATGAAAGTTCCGGAGAATGTTGCCAGGATCAAAAAATCGTATCCGTATGTGGATCTGGTTTTCGATCCCCAGCAATTACACAGATTTCCCGTGCTCTTAAGAGACTCGATCAGGAATAAGAAACAACTTGTAAATATCTCTGCTGATGACTATATTGCGGAAGACAGTTTTTTCCCAATCGACAGGAAAAGAAAGTTCAGGGCACTTGTGCCCATCATGTACGGATGCAATAACTTCTGCTCTTACTGCATCGTTCCCTATGCCAGAGGAAGAGAACGTTCCAGAAGTTTTGATGAGATAGTTAATGAACTTCAGGAACTGGCAGCCAGGGGCTATAAGGAAGTCATGCTCCTGGGACAGAACGTTAACTCCTACAAGGGAGAAGACGGAAAGACATTTGCAGATATTCTTAAGGCAGCTTCTGAGTTCAGTGAGTTCTCGAGAGTAAGGTTCATGTCTTCGCATCCGAAGGATCTGTCTGACGAGGTCATAGAGATAATGGCGTCAAGACCAAATGTTGAGAAACACCTTCATCTTGCCATGCAGTCGGGATCCGATAAAGTGCTCAAGGATATGAACCGTCCTTATACAATAGCGAGATTCCTTGAGATTGCTGATACATTCAGAACCAGGGTTCAAGGCGGATCGCTTACGACGGATATCATCGTCGGTTTCCCGGGTGAGACGGAAGAGGACTTTGAAGAGACGCTTAAGGCCGTTGAAAGAGCACAGTTTGATGCGGCATTTACGTTCCAGTATTCTGCCAGACCTGGTACCAAAGCGGCTGCTTTTAAGAACCAGATCCCTCAGGATGTCGTTACAGAACGTTTCGGGCGTCTAACTGAATACACTAACCGTTATGCTGAAGAGTCAAACAAAAGGCTTGTTGGAAAGACGCTTGAAGTTCTTATTGAGGGTATCAGCAAAGCAGGCGATATGACTTTCAGTGGCAGAACCATAACTAACCATCTGGTCAACTTTACGATCCCTGAGGAACTCGGGATCGAACCCGGACCGGATATGCTTGAAGGCAGGCTTTGTGAGGTCAGGATAGAACGTGCAAGACCATATTCCGTTGACGGCGAACTCGTCAGTCTGAAGGGGGAATAAATCGTGGCCGATAACGGTTTTGATGAGAATAATGTTAAAGCTGCGGGCCAGTTCCCGATGAAACTGTCGGATCTGAAGCCTGATGAGCTTTCCCCGATGATGCAGCACTATGCCGAGATGAAGGCAAAATGTACTGACTCGTTCCTGTTCTACAGGCTGGGCGATTTTTATGAGATGTTTTTCGATGATGCGGTAAGGGGAGCAAAGATACTTGAACTTGCACTTACCAGAAGAGACTGTGGTTCAGGCTACAGGGCACCTATGTGCGGTATTCCTTTCCATGCGTATTCAACCTATGCCAACAGGCTTGTACAGGCAGGGTATAAAGTTGCGATCTGTGAGCAGCTTGAGGATCCGTCTGTTGCCACAGGACTTGTAAAGCGCGGAATAATCAAGATCCTGACTCCCGGAACGATAACTGAATCCGGCGGACTTGAGGATAGGAAGAATAATTTCCTTATGAGCATTTACTGTGTCGGTTCCCAGTTCGGTGTTGCCTGCGCGGATATCTCAACTGGTGACTTTGAAGCCACACAGCTTACATTGACTGATAACGGTGAACATCTTATCAACCTCATCGGCAAGTATTCACCGTCAGAGATAATCTTTAATTCCAATTTCGAAGATACGCCCGAGATCATGGCGATAAGGAACGGTACCGGTATCGCTCTTACACGCAGGAACGACAGGGATTTTGCGGAAAGCTTATTCAGGAACAGCGGCACTGCAGTTCAGGATGCAAAACTCTTTACCAATCCCGAACTGATGTACTGTGCATGTTCGGCTCTTTTGCTCTATGCTGAAGAGACCCAGACAGATAAGGTCAAGCACCTTGACGTTGTAAGATGCTACAAAATCTCGGATACGATGGAACTCGACATCGCCACGCGCAATGGTCTTGAACTTACATCTACAATAAGAACCAAGCAGAAGAAGGGATCTCTGCTTTGGGCTATAGACAGGACAAAGACTTCGATGGGCGCAAGGCTTCTCCGCAAATGGGTAGAAGAACCGTTGATTTCCGTCAAGGCTATCCACCGGAGGCTTGATGCAGTCGAAGAAGCTAAAGAACGGTATATGGCCCGTCAGCAGATCATCGAAGGTCTCTCGGGGCTCTACGATATCGAGCGGCTTGCCGGCAAAGTCTCACTCGGCACCTGTAATGCCAGGGATCTGCTGTCACTCCGCAATTCGCTCCGTAAGATCCCGTTTGTTAAAGATGGTCTTGAGGAATTCTCCAAAGGTCTGTTCAAAGAGATAAAAGTCTCGATGGATCCTCTGTCTGATGTTCTTGATGTGCTCGAGAAGGCTATCAGCGAAGATGCCCCTGTCACGGTTAAAGACGGTGATATTATCAAGCGCGGATATTCCGCTGAATGTGATGAACTTTACGATCTTGCGAAGAACGCTAAAGAATACATAATGCAGCTTGAGAACAACGAACGCGAGAGGACAGGGATAAAGACTCTTAAGATCGGTTACAACAAGGTTTTCGGATATTTCATAGACATTCCGAGAAGCCAGTCTGACAAGGTGCCTGAAGAATATGTAAGAAAGCAGACGCTGGTCAACAACGAACGTTATATTACTCCGCAGATAAAGGAACTTGAAGATAAGATAGTAAGTGCCTCATCGCGCCGCATAGCACTGGAGTATGAACTGTTCACCGGAGTCCGTGATCTTGTGGCATCAAGGTCACAGCAATTGTTTGATACGGCCAGGGCAATCGCTCAGACTGATGTCATCACTTCACTTGCGGAACTTGCCGAGAATGAGAATTATGTTAAGCCAGTAATAGATGATTCCGAGATAATCGATATCAAGGGAGGAAGACATCCTGTTGTTGAGCAGATGATGATGTCATCGCATGAGACATTTGTTCCCAATGATATTTCCATGGATGAGGACAGGCGCCTTATGGTGCTTACAGGTCCTAATATGGCCGGTAAATCAACGTTTATGAGACAGACAGCACTTATCGTCCTAATGGCACAGATAGGTTCTTTTGTCCCGGCTTCGAGCGCAAGGATCGGACTTGTTGATCACATTTTCACGAGGATCGGCGCATCGGACGATATCTCGACCGGACAGTCAACGTTCATGGTCGAGATGAAGGAAGTATCTTATATCCTTAAGAATGCTACCCGCAGAAGCCTTCTTCTTCTCGATGAGGTCGGAAGAGGTACGAGTACCTATGACGGACTGTCGATCGCCTGGGCTGTAATCGAATATATCGTTGACCCGAATATTCTTTACGCAAGAACTATTTTCGCGACGCATTATCATGAACTCAATCAGCTCGAGCGTTTGAGCCGCGGTGTTTATAACAATCATGTTGAGGTCAGGGAGGAAGGTGACAGCGTTACATTCCTTCACAAGATCTCAGAGGGCGGTTCTTCTGACAGTTACGGTATAGAAGTCGCAAGGCTCGCCGGACTTCCATCAGATGTTCTCAAGCGCTCGAAATCAATCCTTTCGGAACTTGAGAGAATTGGCAGATTCAAGGTAAAGGGCAACCGCGAGACTTTAGGCAACGATGAGGAACTCTCGACCGAGGTAATGCCAGGTCAGGAATCGTTCTTCAATCCTGACAATGTTGTTTACCGCAAAGAAGACAAGATCCGTCAGACTTTAAGGGAGCTTGATCCGACTAGATTAACCCCTATCGAAGCCATGAATATTCTCTATGAATTAAAGCAGAAGTGCTCGGAGGAAGACGTTGGGCAGGATTAATATCTTAGATACAAAGACCGCAAATGCCATTAAGGCCGGTGAAGTAATAGAACGGCCGGTTTCCGTTGTCAAAGAGCTATTTGACAATGCGGTTGACAGCGGTGCATCAAGGATAACTGTTGAATTTGCCGGCGGCGGGATCTCTCTGATCCGTGTCACCGATGACGGCTGCGGAATGGACAGGGAGGATGCCCAAAAGGCCTTCCTGATACATGCCACATCAAAACTTCATTCGATAGAAGATATCTATTCACTTTCCACGATGGGGTTCAGGGGAGAGGCGCTGGCTTCGATCGCCGCGTGTTCGGACTGTTCTATAACGACAGGCATTAAGGGTGATAAGACAGGTACCAGAGTTGTTTATGAGGACGGTTCACTGAAAGGTGTTTATGACTGTTCTTCCTGCTCGGGAACTACTGTTGAGGTAAGGAATTTGTTTAAGAATCTTCCTGCCAGATACAAATTTCTCAAGAAGGATTCCACAGAAGGTATGTATATTACGGGACTTATCGAGAAACTCGCAGTGATAGTTCCTGAGATATCTATAAAACTCATTAAGGACGGATCTGTGTTATTTACCACTCCCGGAAACGGTTCTTCTATTGATGCCGTTTACGCGGTTTATGGCAAAGAGACTGCCAAAGCACTGGTGCCGGTAAGTTTTAAGTATGAAGGCGGAAGGATAGAAGGCTTTACGGGACTTACTTCTTTTGTAAGAGGCAACAGGGGCCTTCAGGTTGTGTTCGTTAACGGAAGACTGATACACAGCAAGACTGTGTCGGCTGCAGTGGATGAAGCATATAAGAATGCAGTAATGAAGAACAAATTCCCTGTATGTTTTCTTATGCTCTACTGCGAACCCGGAACCGTTGATGTCAATGTTCATCCGCAGAAGAGTGAAGTTAAGTTCAGCAATGACGGCGATATCTTCAGGCTTGTTTATCACGGTATAAAAGATGCACTTAACAAGAGCGGCGAAGCAGGAGCATTATTCAGTGGAATTGCTTCCAAAGAAGAGGAAGAGACTCCCGTTGGAGCGCAGCTCAGATATGATTTCTCGTCGTCTGCATCAAAGACAGCGGCTTCCGGTTCAGTTACGGATCCTGGTTCAGCTGCAAAAGCTTCATCCGGAACATCTGCATCTTATTCCACATCCCATAAACTGGGACAGCAGGGAGATCCTGCTGCTGCCAACAGGCTGCTGAAGATACTGTCAGAGTTCAAGCCTGACATAGATGCAATAAAAGAAACGGCAGACGTGGCTCAGGATCAGAAAACAGGGAATGATCAGGCGGTTCCTTTTGCAGGTGAGTCTGATGCTGGAGTTCAGAACTCTGATGATGCGTCTGTTACTGCGCCCGCAATAATTGAAGATGTATCTGGGAACCGTGTCATCACAGATATTGACAGACTTGCGGCTGCAAGTTTTGTGGGGATAATCTTCTCGACATACATAATCCTGCAAAATGAGGATATATGTTTTATAGTGGATCAGCACGCTGCCCACGAAAGAGTTTTGTATGAGGAATTCATGGTTAAGAAAAAACCGGGCGTTACGCCTGCTGTGGAACAGGTACTGACGCCGCAGATCCTCACTCTTTCATGGGAAGATTACGCTTTTGTTGAAGACAACATTGAACGGTTCAAAGACAATGGTTTTGAACTTGAACTCCTTGGTGACAGGCAGATCGCAGTCAGGACGGTTCCGCTCGGAAAAGCCGGAAAGCAATCTGAAGTGTTTGGGGCGATACTGACTGATCTTAAACGAGATGTTCCTTCTAAATCCGAGATATGGTATCAGCTTATACAGACTACTGCCTGTAAAGCGGCTGTAAAGGCAGGCGACAGGCTTTCCGAGAAAGAGGCGATGAGTCTTGTGGAGAAACTCTCCAAACTTGAAGATCCTTATCACTGCGCTCACGGAAGGCCGACTTTCTTTACTGTCTCCAAAAAAGATTATGAGAAAAACTTCAAGAGAATCGTCTGATGGATAGATCATTTCCTGTTCTCGAGAAGTATTCATTTATTCCGGTCATTGCCGGGCCTACTGCAAGCGGTAAAAGCGCTCTTGCAATAGAAATATGCAGGGAAGCTGACGGGGAACTTGTCTGTGCCGATTCAATGCAGATATATAAAGGACTTGATATCGGTACTGCAAAGGACACCGAAGTAGATCTTGGCGGTATTCCTCATTACATGACTGATCTTATCGCACCTGGGACAGATTTCTCTGTTTATGATTATGTAAGCACAGTGCTTCCTGTTATCAAAGATATTCTCGAACGTGGCAAGCTTCCTGTTGTCTGCGGAGGCACCGGTCAGTATATCTCCTCGCTGCTTTATGGTCTGGATTACGGAACAGGCGATGATGAAGCTGAACTCAGGGCAAGAACTGAGCTGGAGGAAGAACTTAATAGATCAGGAATAGACGTCTTATATGCAAGACTAGTTGAGGAAGATCCTGAAGCTGCAAAACTTATTCATCCAAATAACACGAGAAGGGTTATCAGAGCACTTGCTGTTCATAAAGCTTTGGGAATCACTTTCAGCGAGAAGAACAGAAGATCAAAAGAGAAGGGACCCGAGTATCCATTTAAGGTCTTCATGATCGACTGGGACAGGGCAGAACTATACAGCAGGATCAACAGAAGAGTCGGTATTATGATAGAGAATGGTCTGGTTGATGAAGCAAAAATGCTCATTGATTCCGGAGTCAGCAGATCTTCCACCTGTTGGCAGGCGATTGGATATAAGGAAATGCTCAAATATCTTAACGGGGAAGAGACTTTGGAAGATGCAGCCGACCGTATCAGGATCGGAACAAGACATTACGCCAAAAGGCAGCTTACCTGGCTCAGGAATATGGGCGATGATGTTACATGTCTTAAACCGGATTCACCTGAGGTTAATGCAGCGATCGTACTTGAACAATGTAAAGGTAAATGAACCAGGATATATCAATAATCAATTCCAAAAATAAACAAATAATTCGCTTGTTCAAGTTGAAAAGAGAAGAGAATCATTCCGAAACATAACCCGAGAGTAGGAAAATTGAGACTAATTTGAAGAGAAGCAACGAGATTTCCGTAATCTAAAAAGCAAACAAAAAGGATCCCGGCTCAGGGATCCTTATGCAAAAATGCATTGTTTTCAATGGTTTACGGTGTTTTATTCGTTTGTGTGAGTATAAAAGATCAATCAAAAGGCTTTTAACTAATCAAGAAATTTTCAATACTAGTCTCAATTTTTGAGGAAAAGTTCAAAAATACTTGAAAAACTGCTCACAGCACCGATAATTATATTAAAAACTATTGGCGCCAGGAAGGAGGTAGTTAATCAATTGAATATCGATGCAGACCGACTACCTTTCCAAGGATCCTGCAGCCTTCTTTATTAAACGCGATCGGTGAATAGGCATCGTTCTCAGGGAAGAGATATGGTATGCCGTTCTTCTTTCCAAAACGTTTAACTGTGGCTTCCTCATCAATTAAAGCAGCAATAATGTCTCCTTCATCACAGGAGTCCTGTTTACGTACTATGATGATATCGCCGTCAAGGATATGAGCATTTATCATACTATTGCCCTTAACCTTGAGCATAAAGGCTTCGGAATCTCCGATAATCGATTTGCTGACAAGTAATGATTCACTGTAGTCTTCGTGAGCCAGGATCGGAATGCCGGCAGTTATCTTACCTATTACGGGAATGCTACGGTAACCGGAAAGAGAAGTAACATTAGTTGAAGCAGGAGTGTCTTGCTCGATGTATTCCGTATCCTGTCTGATAACGATCGCCCTGCGTAATCCGGGTCTGTATTCGATCCGGCCCTGACTGTCCAATTGTTTGAGATAAGTATGTACTGAGGATGTCGACTTTAGTCCGACGCCGGCGCAAATATCTCGCACTGAAGGAGAAATCTGATTGTTGCTGATATAGTCGCAAATGTAGTTATATACGCGCTCGATAGTCTTCTTGTCGTTGCTTTGCATATAATATCCTCCAAACATATTTTCTATATTAGTTTAGCACTATTATCTGCAGTGTCAAACAATTGTTCATTTTTAATGATTTTCGAGAGGAGTAACACTTTATGAAAAAAAATAAGAAAAAATTATTCGAATATAAACACAATTATGCCAATGAACATGATAACGCCTTAGATGATTCTATTGAGAATGTTGCTTCTTTCGATGAAGCCAGAGCAATAATCAAATCCAGACTCAGCAGACTTAATGCTGATCTGACTGAGCATACCGATACTGAGGACAAGCTTCTTAGTGAGATATGCAAAGCCTATGAGGACAAGAATGTTGATTTTATGGATATTTATGCCGGATATTATGCTCCATGCAATGTGTCTGATCCTGTTTATGTTCCGAAAGGACAGGGTGATATGAATGATGTAATGATAAGTTTTTCTGAAGGCTATAACGAGTTTATCACGTCTTTGGAGGAACAATATGTGGGTTGTCTGAGCAGAAGAAGACGTGCAACGATCCTGCTTAGCAGAATGCTCTCGATCAAGCTTCCTTATTCAAGACTTATGTATCTGTATTACTATAAAAAGCAGGATCCTGAAGAGATAAGCGAGAGTCTCTATATCAGCAGAGCCACTTTCTTCAGACTGAAATCTGCAGCCATCACTGCTCTGACCAGTCTGTATTATTCTTCTGATGACGGAGATGATCATGGAGAGAATGAAGAGTCTGAAGAGCCTGATGAGCCCGAAAATGATGAACAGGGCGCATAAAGACATTTAATTCTTCTGCCTAAACGGCAGGTTACTTTGACGGGTTGAATAATTAAAAGTGATTCATTAGTAAAACAATGCTATAATCGGCACAGAAAGGTGAAGATCATGGCTATTGATACTGATGACAGAAACTCAGAGTCCCGGTCAGCTGTTGCTAAAAGCAATGCAATGCTTGACTTCTTAGGTTGCTCATACCGGGCGACTGTAAGACTCATTAAAGGTCTTCCGTCCAGGTTTGTTAACTTTATTAAGCGTAAGATCAAGGAATACCGCAACAGGCCCAAAAGGACTGATATCAGCCGTGTTTATGTTGTAGTCGGATATACGACGAAGAAACGTGTAGATGAGAAATTCAATGCGGAAAGACGGATGATGATAATCAGGAGAGGCCTGTTGCTGCTTATATTCATTCTTATTCTTTTTATTGCAGTTGACAGAGTTGCGGGGCTTATTAACTATGGCGAAATGGCCCAGATCTTCGGCATTGAATCCTGGGATGAAGTAGTGGAGAACGATCCGTTTGCCGACAGGAACAAACCGGGTCAGGGTACTGCTTATACAGAGCCTGAAGGAACAAACTGATTTCCGGAAGAGTTGTTTTTCGGGTTTGATCAAAAAGATAGAGATAAATCTCAAAAATGAAAGTTTGCAATATCAAACTTTCATTTTTTAATTGCCTATTGAAATTGAGAAAGTGTTGTAATACTATACATAACGATTGGTTTAAACTAGGTTGTTTTACCTAAGCTTTCAGTCTACAAAATGAATTTTTAGTCCAGCGAACTTGCAAAAACAGTTCCGGGCAGAAGAAAGGTGGAAATCTTATGGATTACAAGATTGAGAATGAGTATCTTAACGATCTCATGCAGAAGGTTATGGCAAGGAATGCTAATGAGCCTGAATTTCACCAGGCAGTATATGAATTCCTTAACTCTATCGCACCGGCACTTCCGGTACACCCTGAGCTTATCGAGAAACAGGTCCTTGAGAGAATCGTAGAGCCTGAGCGTCAGATAATGTTCAGAGTTGCCTGGATCGACGATAACGGCAGAATTCAGGTTAACCGTGGTTACAGAATTCAGTTCAACAGCGCTATCGGACCTTACAAGGGCGGTTTGAGACTTCATCCTTCTGTTAACCTCAGCATCCTTAAGTTCCTCGGCTTCGAGCAGATATTCAAGAACTCACTCACAGGTCTGCCTATGGGCGGCGCCAAGGGTGGTTCTGACTTCGACCCTAAGGGCAAGTCTGACAACGAAGTAATGGCTTTCTGCCAGAGCTTCATGCGTGAGCTTTACAGACATATCGGACCTGACTGCGATGTACCTGCAGGCGACATCGGAACAGGCGCAAGAGAGATCGGCTTTATGTTCGGTCAGTACAAGAAGATCGTTAACGAGTTCTCCGGCGTTCTCACAGGTAAGAAGCTCTCATTCGGCGGTTCACTCGCAAGAACAGAGGCTACAGGTTATGGTCTCTGCTACTTCGTAGATGCTCTTCTCCGCGAGAAGATGGGTACATCTTTCGAGGGTAAGACAGTTGTTATCTCTGGTTCAGGTAACGTTGCTATCTATGCTACAGAGAAGGCTCAGCAGCTCGGCGCTAAGGTCGTTGCACTTTCTGACTCCAACGGTTACATCTATGATCCAGAGGGCATCAAGCTTGATATCGTTAAGGACATCAAGGAAGTTAAGAGAGGCAGAATCAGCGAGTATGCTGATCAGGTTCCTTCCGCTAAGTACACAGCAGATGAGAACGGTTCAAAGGGCATCTGGACAATCCCTTGCGACATCGCTCTTCCTTGCGCAACACAGAACGAGCTTAACCTCGAGTCAGCTAAGACACTCGTTGCTAACGGCGTAAAGGTAGTAGGTGAGGGCGCTAATATGCCTACAACACTTGATGCTACAAAGTATCTCCAGGACAACAACGTATTCTTCACACCTGGTAAGGCTTCCAATGCCGGCGGTGTTGCTACATCCGGTCTTGAAATGTGCCAGAACAGCGCACGTCTTTCCTGGACATTCGAGGAAGTTGACGCAAGACTTAAGGGCATCATGGAGAATATCTTCCATACAGTTGATGCTACAGCTGCAGAAGTCGGCTGTGAGAACAACTACGTTGTAGGTGCAAACATTGCCGGTCTCCTCAAGGTTTCTGATGCTATGATCGCACAGGGCTGCATCTGATAATTTATTTCTGATATTCCAGACGATAAAGGGCTGTCTCATGAGCAATGGGGCAGCCCTTTTGGTATGTTCAGAATATACAAAAGACGTCTTATTGCCACAGTTTTCTTTTAATATTTGTAAATAGGCAAAGTAAATTACGGTGTTATAATTGATTGTCTTTTTGAAGAAACGGAAATAACTTGCTTTTGAGCAAATAATTGGAGATATATTGAAGAAATGAGCAGGAATGACCGAGGCTCTGAAGGGAGTAAGCCCCGTAAGAAGTCAAAGGTCTTAAGATCTTTTGTCAGAGTTCTGGCAGCCTTTTTAGGATTTGCCGTCGGATTTACTTTATACTGGTTTTACATTTTCGGTGGGACTTTTGTATCCGTTCCTGTTGTAAGCCGGGAAGACTATTCCACAGTTGATATAACTGACAGCGGCAGTACGACCGGCGGAGATGTCAGTTCCTCATGGGAAGACGGGGGACATACCAGGCTTTTCTATGATCCTTCGCATCCTATCATAGAAGTAAAGCAGAAAGACCCTGATATCGAGAATATCCTTGTTTTCGGAATCGATGCCAGAAGCACTGACGATTACGAGTGCCGTACAGACAGTATTATGATCCTGTCAGTAAACAAGCGTGATGATTCACTGAAACTGATCTCACTTATGAGAGATACAGGCGTTTATTTGGGTGATACAAAGGATACCCTGGGTTCAAGACTGAATAAACTTAATTCCGCTTATCATTTCGGCGGAGTCGGCATGATGATAAATACTATTAATGTTACGTTTGGACTTGATATCCAGCGCTTTGTCATGTTTGACTTCGGCAGTGCGTCCAGCATTATCGACCTTTGCGGCGGTGTTGATATTGATGTTAAGCCTGAGGAACTTTCCCATGCAAACCGTTATCTCGATCAGATGTATGAACTTGACGGAAACACCTCTCCGCATATTATGAAAGGCGGTGTCCAGACTTTAGACGGTCATCAGGCAGTTGCATGGACAAGGATCAGATATCTTGATTCGGATTTTGTAAGAGCTTCCAGGCAGAGAACTGTTGCTACTGCCTTGATGAAAAAGGTCAATAGTATGAGTTATGCGGGAAAACTTCAGCTTTTGAATGATTCTGCCGGAGTCTTCGAGACAAATATGCAGAGTGTTGATATAATGCGTGTGGCACTTAACTGCTTTGACTGCCTTGACAATCTTGAAGAGAAAAGAATTCCGGAAGACGGACTTTTCGAAGTCCAAAATGATCCGTGGATGATGAAGATAGATTTTGCTACGCAGGAGCAAAGACTTAACGACTATATTTGGGGTGAATAACAATGAGTAAGACAGTAGCTACTTGTATTGCTGAGACTAACCTTGTTCAGGGAGAACCGCAGGAGAATGTATTCTTTCTTACACTTTCACGTAAGATAGAGGATTTCCCGAATGAGTTCTTAAGGAC
The DNA here is from genome assembly GCA_024683485.1 of Saccharofermentans sp. Taxonomy (GTDB): domain Bacteria; phylum Bacillota; class Clostridia; order Saccharofermentanales; family Saccharofermentanaceae; genus Saccharofermentans. Next base: position 30,697 of record JAIKYD010000057.1, read on the forward strand.
GGCAAAATCCACGTCTCCGATACAGATCTATGCGCTCTTCTCGACGATCGGACCTGACAACTATGCGGCTGTTTTGAATCTTGAACTGAATGCTGAGCTTGAGAAGATCGCTTCCAAATGCTCTAATCAGGCTGTTCTTGATTTTGACGGATTTGCAAACCAGGTTATCAACACTCTTAATGTAAAAGTATGCAATTTTGCTGCCAATAAGGGAACACAGTTTAAGACATCCATGTCGATGTTTGTTATTGAAGGGGATATACTTCGTGTAATTCATGTTGGTATTACCAAGGCAGTTCTTTTCCGTAACAACCGCATTATGCTTCTTACAGAAGAACAGACAGTTGCTCACAGATATGTTCAGATGGGAGCCATTCAGGCCTCTGAGGAACTTACCCATCCCGAAAACATGAATCTTACACAGTATCTCGGCAAGATGCCCCAGGAAGGTCCTGTCAATGCGGATAAGAAGGTTCATGTAAAGCTTCAGGACGATGATGAACTGTTCCTTATGGGAGTAGGTCTTTCCAGAAAACTCCCTTCACAGATGCGCAATTCCATTATTGCCAAGCCTTTGTCAACTGAAGTAAAGTCTAAAGAGATCATCAATGCGGCTGTCAGTTACGGTCTTAAGGCCGGTCTTACGCTTATAGACGTAAAAGTTGAATCAACCTTCCTTCTTCCCGGAGATGCAGTAATCAACAGCAATCTAAAGACTGATGCCCAGGTGTCATCCAGACCCGGCAATGCTGCAAAAGCTCAGTCGAACGCTTTCTCGAATTTTGATACTGAAGATGATTCTTCTGATACAATAAACTTCGTTCCAGGGGCCTCAGGTTCCGGTTCATATGATGAGGAGGAAGAACCTATAGTGAACGAGAAGAAAGAGAAACTTAAGACGATAATAATCCCTATCGTTATCTTTATTATCTGTGTTCTGATAGGCTTCGGTGCCACATTTATGATATTCAATATGAAGAATCTGATCAGTTTCTCAGAAACAACGACGGTTCTTCCCAACAATGTTATAGGCACTGTCCTCTATGCAGCGAGTGACGGAAGTCCTGTTTATTCCACACCTTCTCTTGACGGAACGGTTATTGCCCAGCTTAAGCGGGGTGATACAGTTACACTTCAGGAGATAACGGATGCTTCCTTCTCAAAGATTGTTACAAAAAATAACGTTACGGGATATGTGTTAAGTGCCCAGTTCCTTGAAGAGGATCCTACATACAACGATCCTACTACCGCGATGACAGCTGATCCCACACCGGTTCCGACATCAGAATCAACAAGTGAAGCCGCAACGTCTATGACAACAACCGCTGTTCAGACTGACAGATTTAACAACGAGACTCAGGCAACAACAACGACTACAACATCTGAGACAACAACGGTGGCTACGGTTGAGCCCGGTGATCCAACACCTACTCCAACCGAGTCAACAACAGAATCTACGACAGAGTCGACCACTGAGTCAACGACGGAATCGACTACTGAATCAACTACTGAGTCAACAACAGAATCCACGACTGAGTCTACTACCGAGTCGACCACAGAGGCTACAAATCCTCCGGCAGATGATGTTCCTGCTCCCGGCGGCGAAGACGGAAACTGAGGTAATTAATCATCCGGTCTTTCGGGATTTCTGGTCGTACTGAAAAAATACTAAAAAATTAAACCCAAGAAGTTGGACAAAGACTTCTTGGGTTCATTTCATAATGACCATTTTGGATATTACGGTTTTTGAGGGCTTCGGAGAGGTTCTGCCAGACCTGAATCTCAATATCTGAAAAGCTCTTTGTAGAGTACCCTTACAGCATAAGAGCAGTAAGATTCAGAGACACCGAACATCATGGAGATCTCGGATGCTCCCTGGTTAACAATTCTCAGGTTGATACCTGCATTGGAGAGGGCTGAAGCGGCTCTTGCCATGATACCTACTGAATTTGCCATAGCTTCACCGACGATCATGACAATGGCGAGATCACGGTCAACGCTGACTGATGCTCCGAGTTCATCCTCGATCCTCTTAACGATCTTTGCTTCCTTTTCTTCTGTGAAGTACTTCTTGCGGAGTACGATAGTGACTGTGTCGATTCCGGAAGGAATATGGTCTATAGAGATAGCTTCATCAGAGAAAATCTTCAGGAGCTGTGCTAGGAAACCTACCTGGCGGTTCATCATGTATTTGCTTACCGTAACAGTGCAGAAGCCCTTGTCTCCGGCGATTCCTGTTACGAGTGAATCGTAATGTGAACGCTTGGATACGAGCATCGTTCCCTTTGCTGATGGGTTGTTGGTGTTCTTGATATTGAGCGGTATTCCGCGTGCGAATACAGGATAGATAGCTTCTTCGTGAAGTACTGTAAAGCCTGCATAGGAGAGCTCTCTCATCTCATCGTATGTGATTTCTGTAATAGGGAAGGGGTTCTTTACGAGATTGGGATTAACGGCAAAGACATTGTCAACGTCTGTCCAGTTCTCATATACATCAGCGCCGACAGATGCAGCGAGGATCGAGCCTGTGATATCAGAGCCGCCTCTTGAGAAGGTAATGATCTTGCCACTCTTGGATACACCATAGAATCCCGGGAAAACAAGAATAACATCTGCTTCGTCTTTCAGTTTTGCAAGGTTGTCGTAAGTCTCGGGGAGAATGACGGCTTTGCCTGCTTCGTCGTGTTCAAGATAAAGACCGCATACTTCAGGGTCGCAGTACTTTGCAGGATGTCCTGTCGAAGTGAGATAGAAGGCAACCAGTCTTGCACAGCAGTCTTCGCCCATTGCCTTGACCGAATCGAGATAAGCGATATCTTCGGTGTAATCAGCTTCAACGATCTTTTGAAGTCTGTTCTCGATGTCGGGGAGGACTTCTTTGATGCCTAATTCATCTGCGATCTCCTCGTAACGTGCGAGTACAGCCTGAACTTCCTTATCGTATGATTCTCCGGCAAGTCTTGCTTTGGCAACGGAGATAAGAAGGTCCGTTACCTTTGTGTCATCCTTGGTTCGCTTGCCCGGTGCGGAAACGACCATGATCTTTCTGTCTTCGTCTGACAGAAGTATGTTGCAGACCTTCTGAATCTGGAATGCGTTGGCAAGAGATGACCCGCCGAATTTAGTAACTTTCATAGATTTAGTGCTCCTTGACTTGTCATTTAGCCTAAATATAATATCACAAGCGCGAAAATAAATGATTATAATATTTTTGTCGCGAAAATATAGTCAGTATGTAATACTGCCATGTATCTACAGGAGAACAACTTTGAATATTTTCAAAGCTATGAAACCCGAGAAAGTCTATGAGAGTCTTGTCCTGATACCTTGGGATGAGCTTGCCGGTGACGGTATAAAGACAGCGCTTCTTGATTTTGATAACACACTCGGGCCTGATCATGCGACAGAGCCTGAAGAGTACAGTTATAAATGCGTAAGACTTATCGAGGAGAAGGGGATACGATGCTGTCTTGTTTCCAATGCCAAGTCAGGACGTTCAGCGAAGATCGCGGAAATGCTGAATATCCCTGTGGTTACTTATGCCAATAAGCCGGGCACGTCCGGAATCATTAAGGCTATGGCTCTTATGGAATCTTCTCCTGAACAATGCGTTATGGTAGGAGATCAGGTTTTTACTGATGTGATCGCAGGCAACAGATCGGGAGTCAGGACATTTATGGTTGAGAAACTTCATAAACCTGAGATCTGGTATGTAATGCTCAAGCGCCCTTTCGAGAAACTTGTCAGGATCATCGGAAAATTCTGAATGAATACGGATGTGTTTCAGATTAAAGCTTTTATCGTGATACTTGCATAGAAATGCTCTTTCAAGTAAAATTACACAGTTAAGCACTTATTTATTAAAAAGGAGAAATATTTATGATCAGCGCAGGAGATTTCAGAAACGGACTGTGTTTTGAGATGGACGACCAGGTTTATCAGGTCGTAGAGTTCCAGCATGTTAAGCCCGGTAAGGGAGCTGCTTTCGTAAGAACGAAGTACAAGAATGTTAAGACAGGATCTGTTGTTGAGAGATCTTTTAACCCTAACGAGAAGTTTGAACAGGCACAGCTTACAAGACAGGATATGCAGTTCATCTATGCAGATGGTGATCTTTACTACTTCATGGATCAGGATACTTATGAGCAGACACCTATCCATCAGGACAAGATCGGCGACGGAATCAAGTTCCTTAAGGAAGAGATGGTTTGCAAAGTCGTATCCTACAAGGGCGACATTTTCCAGGTTGAGCTTCCTATCACAGTAATCCTTGAGATCACAGAGTGTGAGCCTGGTGTTAAGGGCGATACAGCTAACAACGCTTCCAAGTATGCAACACTTGAGACAGGTGCTGTTGTTAAGGTGCCTCTTTTCGTTAACCAGAATGAGAAGATCAAGGTTGACACAAGAACAGGCGAATATCTCGAGAGAGCTTAATTTAGTTTGTTTTATCTGCCGTCAGCGCGATTATGCGTTGACGGCATAAATATACCCGCACCTTTAAAGACCAGAATAATCTAAGGAACCGATATGGAAGACAATACTAACATCGAATCCATAAAAGGCGATCGTTCAATGACTCAGGGCTTTGTTGCCCAGTATGCGTCTGAAGCAGCGCTCCAGATAGATGGTGTTTTGTCATTGGTTCCATCTTTTGCGGTCGCGCTTAAGGAGAAGGCGGGTGTAGTACATGAAGGCAAAGGGGTAAGAGTTGTTTTCGGTGATACCGCAGAAGGCTCAGTATCTATTACCGTATATCCGATTGTTAAATACGGAATGATAATCCCCGAGATTGCCTGGATGATCCAGGAAAAGGTTAAAAAAGACGTCGAACGCTTTACCGGACTTACGGTGGAGAGTGTCGACGTTTATGTTTGCGGGGTCGAGGAGGTGTCATGAATTCTTTTATCAGAGCATTGATGTTCATTTATTCCGTTGTAATAGCAGTAATCTCTGTTGTGCTGTTATATGCACTTATCGATGACGGAATCTTTGCCGACATCCTGTCACCTTTATCTTCAATAGTAACCGGGCCTGTCAGCAAGTATATCTATCTGGGTGTTCTTATGCTCCTGTTCGTAACGTCTATCATTTCGATCATGAACATAATCACATCCGGCAGACTTAACCGTACCAGACTTAGAAAGAATGATATCGGTACAGTTGACATCGGACCTGACGCGATCGAGAGTATTGCGCTTAATGCCGCAAAGTCCGCACAGGTCGGTATCAAGAGTGCGAGATGCCATGCGGCTCCCGCCAAGAATCAGGCATTAAAGGTAACGGTATCCTGCGAGCTTTATTCCAATGTTGAGATCCCTTCCTCCATGGCTAAGGTTCAGGAGAAGGTTAAGAAGGATATCGAGAGATATACCGGAATCGCAGTCGAGCAGGTCGTAGTCAGAGTCTCCAAGGTTGAGCAGGCTCAGACAAGAGTAGAGAGCAGATAATAATGGAAAGGTTCTTATCCAAGCTTTTCGAGAAACTGCGCAACACCAAGGCTGGTGTTATCTTTGCTGTCTTTTTCTTTATCACGGGACTTCTTCTTTGTATTTTCGGATTTTTTAAGACACTTTTTATCTTATTGTTTACGGCGGTAGGTTTTTTTGTAGGTTCGTTTCTGTTTTCTGATACGAGCAGATTTAAGAAGTTTCTTGACAGGATCTTGCCTCCGGGGAGGTTCAGATGAGCAGAATAGAGACAAGAGAACATGCTATGGAATTGCTGTTCCAGATTGGTTTCAGGAATGATCCTATTAGTGAGCAGATCGATCTTTTCAGGGAGACTTGTCCTGATATCATCGAAGATGAGGCTTATTTTCTTGATATCGTTTACGGTGTAATAAACAGCAGGGACGAGATCGATAACAAGTTTGTTCCTTTCCTTAAGAGGTGGAAGCTTGAACGTCTCCCGCAGACAGACCGCATCATCCTTGAGATTGCCGTATATGAGATCCTCACAGTTGATGAGATCCCGGTATCGGTTTCTATCAATGAGGCTGTCAAGCTTGCTAAAAAATTCGGAACCGACAACTCATCATCTTATATCAACGGTGTCTTGAGCAATTTCGTAAAAAGCCTTTGAACTCATGTTCGATTTTGATAGTGTAAGCCGTCTTAACGGTTATATAAAACAATCTCTCAGTGACAATCCGTATCTTGCCGAACTCAGTGTGGTTGGAGAGATATCGCAATATACTGTGTCTTCAAGAGATCATGCCTATTTCTCGATTAAGGATGACCAGTGTGTGATCAATTGTGTTATCTTTGCCGGGAACAGAATGGGACTTCGGATCGAACCTGAAGTAGGCATGAAAGTAAAAGTCTATGGAAGTGTTGATTTCTATCCGCAGGGCGGAAAGGTTCAGATAATCGCAAAGAACATCGAGGATATGGGTGCAGGAGACCTTCACGAACAGTTCAATAAACTGTTCAAGAAGCTGCAGGACGAAGGACTGTTTGACAGTTCACATAAGAAGCAGATACCCGTGCTGCCAAAGCGTATAGGTGTGGTAACATCCGGCTCAGGCAAGGTAATAGCTGATATTGTTAATACTGTGCGCAAAAGAAATCCTCATCATGATATCCTTCTTTATTCCGCAAGTGTTCAGGGTGCTGAATGTCCGCCTGAGGTTATCAGCGGGATCAAATATTTCAACAGCGAGAAGAATGTTGATGTCATCATCGTTGCAAGAGGCGGGGGTTCTTTTGAGGAATTGTTCTGCTTCAATGATGAAGGAATTGCAAGAGCGGTATTTGCAAGTGATATTCCTGTCATATCAGCTATAGGTCATGAACCGGATTATACGATAATCGACTATGTTGCCGATGTGAGGGCTGCGACTCCGACTGCAGCAGGTGAGATGGTCATAGCTTCGTATGATGATCAGAAGAAGGAAATAGATAATCTGGCGCTCAATCTTGAGATATCTATCGATCAGTTTGTGGACTCTAGACGCAAGGCGCTGGATGTATTCAAGAATCACAAAGCCCTTCATTCACCTGCATACTATGCCTCGGAACAAAAGGCTGTTGTAAGAGAATTAAGGACAAGGCTTGATTCGCTTTCGGGACAGTTCGTTAAGCAGACGTCATCTGACATCAATGAGATCAAGGTCAGACTTGATGCTTTGAATCCGGGAAATGTCCTGAAGAGAGGCTATTCATATGTTTGCAGCAAAGATGGCAAAGCTATAGAGTCAGTTAAGTCCGTTAACCCTGGAGACAGTGTAAACATAGTCTTATCCGACGGAATGTTGTTAAGTGAGATAAAAGAGATTTCTGATAAAGACGACGGAGGAAACAAAGATGCCTGAATCTAAAGAGAATGAGATGTCATATGAAGCCTGCATGGCTGAACTTAGACAGACGGTAAATAAGCTCTCGGAAGGCAAGGTCACACTTGATGAGTCGCTGAAGCTTTATGAGCGTGGCATCGAGCTTGTTTCTATTTGCGAGAACAAGCTTAACGAAGTGACTGCCAGGATAGAAGCAGTCAACAAGGCAAACGGGACAACGGATCCACTTAATATCAGCGAGACCGGAGTTTGATAATGGGAAGGGAAGATATTAGCACTCTGCTCGGGAAGACTGAGGAGTGGATATTACCTGAGCTGCAAAGCATTTTCGATGAAGAAGAGAGCCTGGATATAACAGTCAAGGCTGCTTTGTACAGTCTTTTTGCCGGTGGTAAAAGACTAAGACCTTTGATGATGCATCTTACTTCGGAAATGATCGGTCTTGGGTCTGATATTGAGCCTGACGTAAGATACTTTGCCGCAACACTTGAGATGCTGCATACATATTCTCTTATTCACGATGATCTGCCGGCATTGGATAACGATGAACTCCGCAGGGGAAAACCGACGTGCCATATGGTATTTGGTGAAGGAATAGCAGTTCTTGCCGGAGACTTGCTTCTCAATAAGGCGATGGAGAGAATGTTCAGTATCTGCGAAAAGAACCCCGGATATATTTATACCGCTTCGGTGATGTCTGAAAATTCCGGAATAAAAGGTATGCTCGGAGGCCAGAGCATTGATATTGCCTCAGAGGAAAAGGAGATTCCATTGGATCTTCTGATCAGGCTCCAGGAGAAGAAGACAGGTGCATTTATTGAGTCGGCAGTGGTAACCCCTTACTATCTGTCAAAAAAGATGACAAGGGAAGAAAGTATAAATGACATCACTGCGGAATACCTGAGGAAGCTTGCAGCGCATATCGGTCTGGCTTTCCAGATAAAGGACGATATTCTTGATGTTACTTCCAGCAGTGAGGTATTAGGGAAGAGTACCGGCAAGGATGCCAGGGATTCAAAAGCAACATTTGTTACACTTCTCGGGCTTGATGGTGCTAACATGAAATTAGAGGAAGAAAGCAGGAGCATCTCGGTGATTCTTGCCAAGTTAAAAGGGCAGGGGTTCGATACCTCTGACTATGAGACGTTGAAAGAATTTCTGGTAAACAGGGACAGGTAATGGATTATAAGTTTCTTGGAAATGACATCACTCGCGACACTCTTAAGGCGATGAAGCCTGAAGAGCGGGAAGTGTTGTGTTCCGAGATAAGAGATAAGATCCTTAATACTGTATCTGCGAATGGAGGACACCTTGCGAGCAATCTTGGCGCGGTCGAACTGACCGTGGCTTTACTGTCAGTATTTGACTATAAGCAGGACAAGATAGTTTTCGATGTCGGACATCAGTGCTATCCGTATAAACTTCTCACCGGAAGATATGACAGATTCAATACACTGAGACAAAAAGACGGAATATCTGGATTCCCGAGAATATCCGAATCGCCTTACGATGCATTTGATACAGGTCACAGTTCAACTTCTATATCGGCAGCGATGGGTATTGCAAGAGCAAGGGATCTGGATGGTAAGAAGAACTATGTTGTTGCTGTAATAGGTGACGGTGCACTTACCGGAGGTCTTGCTTACGAGGCTATCAATAACCTTGGCCATAGCAAGACAAAGATGCTCATAATCCTTAATGATAACGAGATGAGCATAGACAAGAACGTAGGTGGATTGTCCAAACATCTTTCGAAGCTCAGAATCTCGAGCGGGTATATCTCTGCAAAACAGACAACGGAGTCTTTCCTTAAGAAACTCGGTTTCTTTGGCCGCGGGCTTATAAAGATAATACTTGCGATCAAAGATTTCTTCAGGTTTATTCTGTACCGCAAGAAGCCGTCAATGTTCGAAGATCTCGGACTTGTATATTACGGCCCCATCGACGGTCACAATATGAACGATCTCATCAAGGCTTTTGATGCTGCGAAAGACATTAAAGCACCTGTTTTGATCCATGTTCTTACACAGAAAGGCAAAGGTTATGGCCCAGCGGAAATGAATCCGTCCGATTACCATGGCGTGGGACCATTCGATCTGAATACTGGTGTTACTGTTGGAAAGAATTGCTACACTACTGTCTTTGCCGACACGATGATCGAACTTGCTGCCAGAAATCCGAAGATCGTAGCTATATCCGCTGCTATGACAATAGGAACCGGCCTCGAGAATTTCCAGATGAAGTATCCGGCAAGGTTCTTTGACTGCGGAATCGCGGAAGAGCACAGTGTAACGATGGCTGGAGGTCTTGCAGTATCTGGGTTCATACCTGTTGTTGCAATCTATTCTTCATTTCTTCAGAGAGCATATGATGAGATGATCACAGACTGCTGTTTTATGAACAGTCATGTTGTATTTGCAGTGGACAGGGCTGGCTTTGTCGGCAATGACGGTCATACACATCACGGACTGCTTGATATTTCCTACCTTAACTCGATGGTAAACATGACAGTATTCTCGCCCAGGGATTATACGGATCTGAGAAGATGTCTGAAGTATGCGGTCGAAGATGTGAAAGGTCCTGTTGCGGTCAGATATCCGAGAGGCGCTTCACCTTTCGAGACGGAAGAACCCTTGTATCAGGATGTTCCGGACTGCGTTAAGCCTCATATCTCACGTGATTATGGCAAAGACTTCGCAATTGTTTCCACAGGGCGTATATGTGAAGAAGCCGACAGGGCTGTTGAGATACTTAAAGAGCAGGGAATTTTGGGCAGGCATATCAATGTTTCTATGATAAAGCCTATGCCTGCAAAGGAGATATGGGATCTTCTGGTAGGTGTAAAGAATGTGTTCAGTCTTGAGGAAGGTATTATCAGCGGTGGCTTCGGTGAAGCACTTGAACGTGAGATGCAGATCCTCGGTTTTGAAAGTGATGTAACTGTTTTCGGAGTCAGGAATCCTATTGTAAGGGCAATGTCCCAGAAAGATCAGATAAAGTTCTGCGGACTGGACAGCGATACAGTAGCATCTTCAATTAAGTCGGCATTATCGGTCTGACATTGTCATATATAATCTGTATTTGATTAATTAACTGTATTTTTATTCATTAAAGTGATTAAATATATAGATACTCTGATGGGAGGATATTCGTCATGAATTACGGAATCTGTTCAAACGGTTCGAGAGATACCGGTTACGGGACCGCGATCAGGACTGCGCAGATAATCGCTTCTCTCGGATCAACCCCGGTCTTTGAGATGGGGATGGATGAGGAGTGTCCGGCGCTGAAAGAAGTCCCGGGAGTTGTTTTCGCTGATTTTGCGGAATCAGATATTAAGGCAGTCATCTCTATCGGAGGTGACGGTACATTCCTCTCGAAGGTTGCGAAATACAGAGATCTGGATACTGAATTTGTCGGGATCAATCTTGGTTCTATCGGTTTCCTCAATGAGATCATGTTTGATGATCTCGAGAAAGACCTGGGCCAGCTCCTGTCCGGGGATTACAGCACCATTGACAGGACGCAGCTCAAGTGTGATGTCTATAACAAAGATGGTGAACTTAAGGGAAGCTGTGTATGCCTGAATGACATTATCATAGTCAGAGGGGCTAAGCCGCATATAACGACTCTTGTGCTCTCGATCGACGGACAGATCATCGAACGCTTCAGGGGTGACGGTCTTGTAATTGCCACGGCAACCGGTTCTTCGGCATATTCATTATCGGCAGGCGGTCCTATCCTAATGCCGGATATGAAGGACATTATTGTTACCCCTATCTGCTCACATACTTTGAATGGATACACTTATGTCGCCACATCCGAGAGCGAGATAAAGATCGGACTTGAAAAGATCGAGACAGTTCCTCTTATATGTCCTGACGGAAGGGATTTCGTAGAACTTGAGAGTTATGATTCGATCGTTATCAAAAGATATGACAAAGTACTCAAGACAGTCTGCCTGAAGAAAGACAGCTTCTTCAGCAATGTCAGAAAGAAGATAGTACAGAGAGGTTATTTCTATGAAAACCGCTAAGAATTCAAGGCAGGAGCGGATACTCTCGCTCATCAGGGATAATGATATATCGACTCAGGAAGAACTGACCGCAAAGGTCAACCAGGCGGGCTTCGAAGCAACACAGGCAACGATCTCACGCGATATTAAGGAACTTGGAATTATCAAGATCACACTTCCCAACAGGGCGACAAAATACTGCGTGCTTGACCGGACCGGTGACACTGCTCCTGGAAGACTTCTTGCTGTGTTTTCCAACAGTATCGTATCTGTTAATCAGGCAATGAATCTTATAGTTATTAAGACCTTGCCCGGAATGGCTCAGGCTGCCGCATCCGCTCTCGATTCCATGCATCTTGAGGAATGTACTGGAACGATAGCCGGTGATGATACTATCTTTGCCGCATGTCCCGGAATAGAAGAGGCAAAGGCTTTGGAAATTACTATCTCTGACATGATGGAAAAAGGCTGATTTAATGCTTGTAAGACTAGAGATAAAAGATTTTGCAGTCATAAGCAATGTTGTTTTCGAGCCCGGAAAAGGTCTTAATGTAATCAGCGGTGAGACCGGTGCCGGCAAAAGTCTTATTGTGGATGCGATAAGCCTGATACTTGGAGCTAAAGCATCAAGGAACCTTATCCGTACGGGAAGCACATCGTGTTTTGCTGAAGCAGTATTTGACTGTTCGGAAATTAAAGATAACAGTTTCCTTGAGATTCTTGACAGCAATGGCATTCAGGATGATGACGGTATGCTGATAATCAGCAGAACTGTTTATGACAGCGGCAAATCAGTTGCAAGAGTTAATGGAACCGGTGTTACCAATTCAGTCTTAAGAGCGATATCTTCCTTGCTCGTTGATATACACGGGCAGCATGACACACAGGCTATATTTGACGAGAGTACTCATGTTAAACTTCTGGACCGTTTCGCCGGCGGTAAATGTGTTGAACTGCATGGTAAATATGTTAAGAGCCTCCAGGAATTCAAGTCTCTGGTCTTGCGCATCAAGGAGATATCTTCGTCACCGGATTATCTTGAACGCCGGCGCGAGTATCTTGAGTTTGCGGTAAACGAGATAGATCAGGCGGCATTCAAGGATGGCGAGGAAGAACTTCTGTATGAGACAAAGAAAAGAATCTCACAGAATGAGGTCCTGTTTACCAGCCTTTCAAATGCACAGAGTTTTCTGTCATCTGACAGTGCTTATCAAAGTCCGGTTCAGGCAGTTGATCAGGCAAGCAGGGAACTTATTAAAGCTTCACATACAGATGAGAGTCTTAAAGAGATTGCGGAGCGTGCCAATGCTTTGGCACTAGAACTTGATGCCTTATCATCTGATGTTGATAAGATCCTTGCAGACCGTAACTATGATGAAGGTTTAAAAGAACGTACCGAACAGCGTATAGGACTTCTCTATGAACTAAAAGCAAAGTATGGTGCGACAATTGAAGATATCAACAGATTTGCGGAAGATTCGCGCAAAGAACTTGATTCCATTGAGAAAAATAAGGATATATTGCAGGAACTGAAGAAAGAGCGGGCCGCTAAAGAAAAGGATCTTCTGAAACTTGCTGAAGACCTTTCTTCAGAACGCAAATCTTCTGCCCGCAAACTCGAAAAGGCTATCACCAGAGAACTTGCTGATCTTGAGATGCCCAATGCCATATTTGAAGTAAGTTTCTCACGCAGAGAGAAAGCCAGGTTCTTTTCTCTGTCCGGAATTGATGACATCTCTTTCCGTTTCAGTGCGAACCCCGGTCAGGAAGCAAGACCTTTGTCTGCAATAGTCTCCGGAGGCGAGGCATCAAGGATAATGCTTGCAGTAAAGAACGTCCTGAGCAGAGTTGATCTTATACCGACACTTATTTTCGATGAGATCGATACAGGAGTATCGGGAAAAGCATCTCTTGCAATAGCAAACAAACTCAAAGCCATAGCATCTGATCACCAGGTGCTGTGCGTAACCCATACTGCACAGATTGCTGCAGCTTCTGACAGGGGATTTGTTTTAACAAAGAATGTATCAAACGGCAACACAGAAACTGTCTGCACAGTATTGGAAGGTGATAGTAAGATCAGTGAAGTATCAAGACTTCTGTCAGGCAGTGATTCCGATTCGTCGTTAAAACTTGCCGAAGACCTGATAAGATCATTTGGCGTATGAGTAAGAATAGAAACTATAAAAAGCTTGCTGTAACCTTTTCCTTATGTGCGCTGGTGTGCGGCATAATTCATGTTTTTTGTGAATTCTTTCCCTTTGAATATAACGGTGAGGGTGGTATCGATTATTTAGGGCAGGCGCTTGTCTGGGTTCTGTTTGTTAAAGCGCTTCTTTACGGTACGCTTGTTGTATATCTTATATTTGCGGTAGTTGCCACTGTTTTTTCCGTAAAGACAATAAGGGCAAAAGAAACACGCAAACAAGGCATTGTGTCTCTTATCCTTTCATGGATCTGCGGAATGGTGATTGCAGGACTCATAACTGCAAACGTTCTGATAGACATTAGCAATAAGAAGAATATACAAGTGGATGTAAAAGATGTCACTCTGACAACGGATTATGACGGAGAGCCTGCCGTGAGGGTTGAAATAGAACTGTATAACGGTTCCAAAACGACCATAAGCTATCTGTCATCCGTATATTATGAGGTTACTCAAAACGGCAAAGAACTGTCCCACGCAGTTCTTCCTGAAGACCTTGATGATGATGATCCGGAAATTAAACAGCTGGAACCCGGAGATTCGGTTACGATTATAAAGGGATATGAACCTGAGGTTCCTGATGAGCCTGTAAATATCCTGTGCAGAAGTTATGACGGCAGATTCGTATATGTTGATGACGGGTTTGAGATTGAGAAATAACTCTGCTTTTGTGAGTATTGCTCATAATTTTTCGATAGTGTAAAGTATAAGTGTATTCAGTGGCAGGCACTTTTGCTTTTAATATTTTTGATTTTCCATTCACAGATCAGTTTTATATTCAGACGTTTAAGTCTTTAGATTTACATAGCGAAAAGGGAGAATCTTTATGCAGAATTTTTGCGGAAAATGCGGATCAAGTTTGGAGCCCGGACAAAAGTTTTGTATGTCCTGCGGAGCTGTCGTACCAACTTCTGATCCCGTGCCACCTCCTCAGGCTCCTAAACCTGTTCCTTCAGAATCTCAGTCTGTTGAAATTGTTTCCCAACCGGTTGCTTCAATTCCCCAGCCTGTGGCAAGTGTTCCTCAGCCGGTCAGTCCTGCTGTTGTACCTGTAGCAAATAATTCGCTGTTAAGAGAAGATAATATCCCTCCTGCTCAGAAAGTTGCACAACCGAAGGTCAGTAACACACAGACTGTTAATGCGCAGCAGATACAAGATGATGGTCAGTTTGACTGGAACCGTGTTCAGCCAAGGACTAAACCTGCCGGAGGCCGTGTTCTTATAATCGCAATATCAATATTGATAACGGGACTTGTACTATTGATTTGGGCATTATCAGTTGCAGTAAGCGTTTGACCGTTAAATAGGGGGCTGAAATGAACAAAAGATCATTTTTCCAGGATGTTGCTTATGCATATTCGTTGCCCTTCCGCAAAGAGGGATTAAAAGCATTTTTATTTTCCTGTTTGTTTATGTTGATTCCTATAACAGCATTTATCGGTGAAGGAGCTGCTTATTCTGTTGCAGCCGGTAGAAAAGAAGGAATAGGAGGATGGGCGAAGCTGGGCCTTAAGCTCATTGCCGTACAGATCATGTATGCTGCTCCTGCTGTCGCAGCTTATGGATTATATTCAATATTGGCTACATATTTATATCTCGGTCTTGTATATCAGTTTATTCTTCTTTTCCTTCTTGTTCTTTGTTCAGCAAGAGCACTTGTGCTGATTCCTGTTGCATCCTGTGCTGTTGCAATGGGAGCACCACTAAAGATTGCAATAAATGGAAAAGAAATGAATTCCATAATATCAGGAAGCATGGGCAGGTATTTACTGTCAGGTATTATGTGTTTGCTGATGCTGATTATTTTTGATCTTCCTATGCAAGGAGAATGGCTCATTGTTCTTCAGTATATTCTTGCCTCGATATTTGTGGTTTTATACCGTTTCTTCAAAGCAGGGCTTTTTATGGGGGTTGTGAGACATTCTCTCGGTATTGCACCACCTTCGGAATATAGAAAGAGCAACGGTGCCAGAATAGGAAAGATGGTCATATCAGCAGTCTTGTGTGTTGCCCTGATAGGTAATTCTTCATTAAGCGTGTTTGCTACTGGTTTTGATGATGAAAACGGTTTTATAAATTACTATAGACCAGAAGACGAGGAACCGCAGCCTATTGAGCCGCCAGGACTTGAAGATGTGAGAAATTGGAATAGAAGACCTATTCAAGAATCTACAGGAAAGGATCTGAATTTGTTATTTAACTTCGCTGGAGATGTTTGCAATGTGACGCCGGTTGTCAGCAATATTAAAAACGGAATTCAAGCTATATATTATTATTATAAGGGAGTAACTACTACTGATGAAGAACAGAAGAAAGTATACTTTGCAAATTCTTTGTATAAAACGGTTGGAATAATAACTGGTCCATTAACTACGTGGGGAGCTAAAGTTTTGCAATTTTACGATAAGGCAATGTCTTGGCTTGGCTTTTCTGATGATATATTTGGGACTAAAACGGATGAGTATTTCGGTCCGGTAAAGATCATCTTAAAAATTAATGATTTGATGAATGATACGCTAAATAAAGCTGAGGAATATTTTAAACGTGCGGATATTGCATTAGGTGATTTTATAGAATATACAAAGCGCCGGGTTGCCGAAGGAACGGACTGGTGGCTTACTGAACCGCAGCCACTGCCAGGTCAGAGTGAACTTTTTATAGATAATCCTAACAATCCACTTAACACTTCTTACGACAAGAATAACTATGCAGTATCAGAAGGATCATTGGATCTTGACGCTCTTGATGTTGCAGCTAACGCAGAAGAAGAGGATCCGATTGCTGATAAACCCGAGTATGACAGTGGAGAAAATAGCAGTGGATCGAATGATGGCCGGAGAGTAAACAATGACAAAACTGCAGAAGACAACAGCGGTGATAAAGACGAGATTGATGATGGCATTTCAGCTGATTGGGAAGGAGATAACTTAGGACAGCAGGAGAATATTTTCGATTGTCCGACTGCCATGGAACTTGCCGGATCTTATGATAATGGTGTTATTACTTTAAGAGAATACTATATTCCACCTGAACTTCAGAAAGATGAGGAAGATGGTGATGATGGCTGCGACTTTGATATAGATGAATATATAGGCAAACCTAATGCCTTCCCGTTTACGCTTGCTTATTCAGATCCAACCACGTTGATCTTTAGTTCAAGCAAGGTAAGTCCTGTATCCGGAACATATTCTCCTTATACTGGATTATTGGTAATACCTTCATTTACCATGGAGCAAGATGGAACGAAGATTATAGTATCTATTTCATTTAATCATTGTGCGTTTACTGATGAGAGCCACACAGCAGTAGAAGTTTCAGGTACAGTCTTATATGAGTTTACGGGAGAATATAAGGGCGCTTATATCATAGCTGATCTATCCGGAAGCAGACAGCTTCAGCCAGCTGAAACTGAAACTACTGCCACAGAAGAAGGAGACGAAGAAGAAGGAGACGGCTGATCAGTTGACATTCTTGTTATTGATAACTGATCTTTAGAACTTTCTGCCAAACCAATACTAAGATTATGGCTGCGGCTCCTGCTGCAAGTACGGTTATCTGACCGGATGATATAAGTGAACCGTCGTGGTAATACTTCAGATATTCAAGCAGGAACCGGACCGGGATCGTAACTGCGAGAATAATGTAGATTGCGTGAATCTTGTTGCGCATTTTGGATGTTATGACTACTGCGAAAATATGTATAACCAGAAATGCAGCCATATCAACGAGCTGGGCAGGGAAGAATGAACCTGCGTGTTCTCCTCCTAAGTGAACGACAGCGAAAGGTCCATAATACTCTTTGCCATGACAGCAGCCTGCAAGAAGACACCCTATCTTGGCGAGCGCGTACATCAGAGGAGCGGAAGTGATAAATGAAGCCATTACAAGGTCAGGTTTGTCTTTAATGATAATGCCCGAGATAAATACTCCCGCGATCATTCCTACAGCAGCTCCCAAACCCGAGAAACTGACACTGATGCCGTCCGGAGTTATCTTAAATGTAACGAGAATGGATGTTACCAAAGTGCATATCAGTGTCAGAAGGCATGTGTACTTTATTGTTTGCCAGGCAACTCTGGATCTGTGCATGCGGAAGACAGCTATTCCAAAACCGGCCACTACTGCAAGGACAACGATCAATGCGTATGGTGACCTGGAAAACTCCGGAATGACTATTTGCATTTAGAATCCTTGACAATCTTTAAGCATATAGGCACACATTGCTATCACCAGGATAACGCATATGATCGCTGCAGCCAGTATGCCGATATATACCCATATGAGAATTTTCGCAAACTTGCTCTCTTTAAACTTTATTCTTGCAATAATAACCAGGACCCAGGATGCTATGTAAGAACCTCCGATAAGTGTTGACATAAGTGCTGTGACAGGTTCTACAGCACTGCTGGATGAGGATAATTCCCCAATGTTCTCAAGGAGTGATGACAGTGTACCGGTTAAGACACTCGGAAGGAAATGCAGCCCAAGAGAGATGAAGCAAAGGATATTGGCTATCTTTCTTCTGCTTGATTTTTGTTCCTGTGACATCATATCAATATCAGAAAGCGGTGCTGCCTGATATGGCTGGGCCATATATTGAGGCTGTACCTGCTGCTGATAGGGCTGCTGATACTGCTGTTGATACGGCTGCTGATATTGTTGCTGCAAACCCGGTTGATACACGGGCTGCTGTAAAGGCTGATTGTTAACAGGCTGAACCGGTTGTGCGGGTTGTACAGGCTGTACGGGTATCCCCTGAGGTTCAGAATTATTTATGATGTTATTGTTGTCCATTGTTTATCCCTTTCTTTCAGGCTCCGGCCTTGATTCCACGTGTATTCTATCACAAGTCCGCTTTTGAGTACCTAATCTCTGTAAAATGGCTCTGACATTGTCGCATATATATTTTTAGTGTAAAGTATTGTTATTAGAAGCGGCAGGCATTTTGTTTGATTTTCGGATAGTCAGATTATCCTTATCTTAAGAAATTTTTAGAATATTGTTATTTAATTAATCGTTAGTTAACCGGTATCGGGTAAGGTGTTTTTATAGAATAAGTATTATTTCACATTCGGACTGTTGGATTAGTCATTGAGATAATTGAGCGAAAAGGGGGAGACTTTATGCCACGATTTTGCAGAAACTGCGGGACTCAGTTAGGTGATGACGGCCGCTGTCCTAATTGTGGATGGGCTGCACCGTCAGCGTTCACACCAGTGGAGACTCAAGCAAATGTTGCTGCTGTTAAGCCGCGTTTTTGCAGAAATTGCGGAACTCAGATGGGGACTGATGGCCGTTGCCACAATTGCGGATATGTTGTTCCGGCACAACATGCAGTTCCAGTACAGCAGGCACAGCCAGTTCAGTCAATTCAACCAGTCCAGCAAGTACAACCCGTACAACAGGTCCCTGTAGCACCAGTGGTGGCTTCACCGGTTCAGACAACTCCTGTTCAGGCTCCTCAACAGGTCCCCGTTGCCCAAGTTCAACCGGCACAGGTTCAAGTTGTGCAGCCTGAGCCCAAAAAGAAAAAACAAAAGGCTGCTAATTCCGGAAAGAAGAAAAAAGGATGGGTTGTTCTGATTCCTATTGGAGTTATTCTTTTAGGTGTGATAACCGTCCTGATATTGAACTTTACTGGCGTTATCCATCTTTTTGGTAAGAATACATCTGCTACATTCAAGCGTCCTTCGGCAGAAGAGTATTTGTCAAGACTCGGCAAGATTACCAATAAGGATAGTGCGGATAATGTAGCGTTGCTTACTGAGACAGAAGCTTACAAAGAGTTTAAGTCACGTGGTTTTACCGAGCAGGCAATCGATGCCTATTATGATATTGAAGGCAATTATATCGGATCCGTAGAAATATCACCAGACAGTAAAGAAAAACATCCTTCTTATCATGTCCTGTACCGCGCCTCTACCGGTATAGTTTGGACTATCGCGCTGACGGGAGATACCTTCTATGCCGAGCCGGTCAGCCTTGAAGATTCAAGCACTTGGGATGTTCCCAGGGCAATCTCAGAGTCAAATTTCTATTGGGTATATGATGGAAAAGCAAATGCGTATTATACAGTAGATCTGAATAATAATGCACTTGTTCTAAAACATGTTAACAGGATCGATACTGCTACACTTGATAAATTGGATGCAAAGGAGATAGACGGATTATGAAAACAATAAAAAAGCCTATTGTAGTTATTCTATCAGTCTGCATTCTGATGTCTGTTTTCTCTACTTCTGTTTTCGCGGATAAGAAAAAGGAGCCTGTGGACGGCAGGACATACCGTAAGGGTGTAAATATGGTATCTATGGGAGATTCTTTTGCCTCCGGTGAGAGCATAGGTTCCTATGGTACGGGAAGTGTTTACGATGAGGATTTTCTTGCACACCGTTCATATTATTCCTGGTCTTCATTATTGAAACTCCCGGGAAATGGTGGCGGAAGAATGAGGGATTATAAAGGCACAAAGTGGCAATTTGTTGCTTGTTCAGGTGCTACCACCGAAAACATTTATGGCACTCAGACTAAGGAATATAATCATAATGGTCAAAAAGGCAGCCATGACCTGCCGCCCCAGCTCGATATATTCAGCAGCGGGAAAATTGATCCTAAAGAAGTCGATTATGTCACCCTTTCCATTGGCGGTAATGATGTCGATTTTGCCGGTATCATTAAACGCGCTACATTGAATATGGAAGGGTATTCCGGTTTCTGTGCAGATGCAATTAGTGACAAGATTAACCACTTTGATGATCCGGGCGGCACAAGGGATAAACTAATTGATACATATCGTGCGATAGCAAAACAAGCACCGAACGCAACAATTATAGTTACCGGTTATCCGCCTCTGCTTGATCCAAAGTGTGCAGATGCTCAATTCTTCAATGAAGATGAAGCTGAATGGGTTAATATGGGTGTTCATTATTTTAATAGTAATGTAAAACTAATGGTTGAAGAATTAAAGAAAGAAGGAATAAAGATTGAATTTGCGGATATAGAAGCAAAATTCAGGGGACATGAAGCATATTCAAAAGACTCCTGGATCAATGGCCTTGAATTTGGTCCGGATACAAGAGGTGAAGAACTTGATGACTGGGCAATAACCAGCATGAATTCGATTCATCCAAATTTTGATGGTGTAAAAGCATATGCTGAGTGCGTTCAGGAAGTAATTGACAAGGTTGAGAAAGAGAAAGAAAAAGAGAGAAAGAAGCTCGGCCTCGATGACGAAGGAAATCCGATAACTGAAGAATCTTCGTCCTCAGAATCATCTGATCCTGAAGATGTTGTTCCAGATGATTCCAATGTCGAAGAAAAGGAACTTGATTACGGTTATCCGAATGTATATGAGATCGCAGGTTCATATGATGACGGTCTTTTCAGTGTTACCGATTATGATATACCGGAAGCTGTTCTTAAAAGTATGAATGATAAAGCGGATTTTTGGTCGAAGATGCTTGGCTGTGATGATGAGGATCTCGGATGTGAGGTTACTGAAGAGGATATTACTGTTCATGATGCCGCTTATCCGTTTACTCTTGAATATCTTGGTGATAATACTTTTAAATTTACCAGCTCCAAGTTGGGAACAACTACAGCATATTATGATCCGTATTCAGGCGCACTTAGTGTGGATCCGATCAACTGCTCGGATATGGGAGGCAAAGCCATAGTTAGATTCCATCTGACCTGTAATTACGATGATGTGTATTCGAGGTCGGCTGTAATCATAAGCGGTACAGCATCATTTGATTTTGAAGGCGATTATAAAGGTATGTACTTTGACGGGGATTTCTCCGGTAGCAAGGATATCCCTTATTATGAAGTCGAAGAGACGACTAATGATGACTGGTTTGATGATTGGCCTGACAACAGTGAAGAATGGGATCCTGAGTTATGGGATGAATGGGAGCACCCTGAAGATTATGAATTAACAGATGAAGAAAAATGGCAAGGATTAGAAGAAGACTGGGGAGACAACAGTAAAGACTGGGATCCTGATATGTGGGATGAATGGGAAGAAGGAAATTAATGCTTTAGGATACAATGATTAATACATGATCCACGTGGGCTGTCTCAGAACAATATGAGACAGCCCGCTTTTTGAAAGCCGGATTGCATCTGAATTAATATTTGAACCCGTCAACAACCTTTTGCATATCGTCCGGCAACGGTGATTCGAAAATCTTTACCTTGCCATTGTCAAAAGGATCATTGTATTCGATCTTGCAGGCATGAAGGGCACACCTGCCAGGCAAACTGTCATAGATCAGAGCCTGTTTTCTAAGTTCCTCATTCGGATTGTCAATTGAGAGCGGACCGTATAGACCGTCTCCCAAGAGAGGATGCCCGACATGACAGCAATGGGTTCGTATCTGATGACATCTTCCTGTCTCGAGTTCGAATTCAACAAGTGATATGTCAGCTTTGGAGTAATACTCAACTGTTCTGTAATGAGTAACTGATGGTTTGCCGTTCTCGACACAGTCCCGTATCATCACTGAATTCTCGCGCCTTGCTATAGGGAAAGATAACGTGCCGGCTTCAGGATCGAACCTGCCGTAACAGAGAGCCAGATAGGATTTCTTAATATCTGCATCTGTAGCGAGCATATTGTGCGCATAACCGTCCTTGGCCACGATCAGCAGACCTGATGTCTCACGGTCAAGGCGCATGACAGGATGGAGAGTATTCGGGGAAAGGCAAGTGAGCAAAGAATCTTCAAGATGCCCGTGGGAAGGATGGGTGACCATTCCTGCAGGTTTGTTTATCACTGCATAAGACTCATTTTCGAAAAATACTCCAACATTGGAAGGCGGTGTCAGCTTACCTGAGTTATCCTCATATTCAAAGAAGAGCTCATCTCCGGTCTTAACGCGGTCCTTTACTCTCGCGTGGACACCGTTCAGATCAACGGTTCCGTAGAGTTTTACGCGCTTGACCCATGTGGTGCTCATTGCAAATTCGCGCCTCATTATCTGCTGGATCTCGCAGCCGTTATATTCACTTTGAACAAAATATTTGATTTTCATTGTTACATTCTAACAAATTATTGACAGATAAAGCATTTATTTCTAAAATATTCAATGGCTTGTCAGAGCCATTTTATACGATCTTTGACAACTAAATATTTTTTGGAGGTGAGTACCAACGTGCCACAGTTACCGTTTTATACTGTAATAATCGCGTGCGTTGTTGGTCTTGCTCTGGGCATTATATTAGCATGGGTCTATTTCAAATCTGGAATATCCGGTGAGCAGAAGAGGCTTGCGGAGGACATTGCAAAATCCAAGGAGGAAAGTGATGTTCTTCTTGCAAATGCACAGAAGGAGGCAGAAAACAACAAGCGTGATTTGCTTTTGCAGGCAAAAGAGGAGGTCTCACGTGTCCGTTCTGAATTGGAACGTGAAGCGCGGGAGAAGAAACAGGAGCTTGCAAAAGAGCGCAATAGGCTTGAGCAAAAGGAAGAGAATATCAACCGTATTGAAGCAAATTGTGAGCGCAAGCAGGAGGAGATCGAGAGAAAGCAGCAGAATATTGCTGAACTCGAAGCCAGAGCCAAGGATTACGAGCAGCGTAAGAAGACAGAACTTGAGAAGGTTTCCGGTCTATCGATCGCAGACGCCAGAACTCTGGTGCTTGACGAAGCAAAGCGTGAATATACACATGATATGGTATTGATGCTTAAGCAGATGGAAGAGAAAGCTAAGCAGGATGCAGATAAAGTTGCAAAAGACATTATCGTAAACGCTATACAGCGCTATGCATCCGACTACGTATCTGAAGTCACTGTATCGGTTGTGAATCTCCCTAACGATGAGATGAAAGGCAGAATCATCGGACGTGAGGGACGTAACATCAGAGCAATCGAGACTATTACGGGAGTCGATCTTATTATCGACGATACTCCTGAAGCTATCGTTCTTTCATCTTTCGATCCGATCAGAAGAGAGATTGCAAAGATGACGATAGAAAGACTGGTAGCAGACGGAAGGATCCATCCGGCCAGAATCGAAGAGATGGCCGGCAAGGCAAGGAAGGAACTCAATCAGACTATCAAATCCGAAGGTGAGAAGGCAGCCTTTGATACGGGTGTCATGAATCTGCATCCGGAAGTTATCAAACTCCTGGGACGCCTTCGTTACCGCACATCGTACGGACAGAACGTACTGCAGCACTCTATTGAAGTGTCATGGATCGCTGCAATGATGGCGGACGAACTCGGACTTGACAGTAATCTTGCAAGGCGCGGCGGCCTTTTGCATGATATCGGTAAGGCAGTGGATTTCGAGCAGGAAGGAACACATATCCAGCTCGGTGTCGATATAGCGAAGAAATATCATGAGAGTCCCGCTGTAATTAACTGCATTGAGGCGCATCATGGTGATGTTGAGCCTTTGTCTGCAGAAGCCGTATTAGTTGCAGCAGCAGATGCTATCTCTGCAGCAAGACCGGGAGCAAGAAGAGAGAATCTCGAGACATACATCAAGAGGATCGAGAAGCTTGAGGAGATTGCCACAAGCTTTGATGGTGTAGAGAAGAGCTTCGCCATTCAGGCAGGCAGAGAGATTCGTGTTATCGTATCACCTGATAAGGTATCAGATGACGAGATGACTCTTAAAGCCCGTGATATCTGCAAGAAGATTGAGGATGAACTCGATTATCCCGGACAGATCAAAGTGAATGTTATCAGAGAAACGAGGGCAACTGACGTTGCTAAATAATTTTATATATATTTTTATTTAACACGTTAGTATCATCTATCAAACCAAAACAAATTAAGGACCTTTTGTCCTGCAGTCATATAAATGCAGGATGATGGGTCCTTTTTGTATTGTTCCAAAAGTCTGATTTTTTGCCGGATCTGCAAATCTGTACGATATATCGGACTCAAATTATCAAATGGTTTTGTGCTTGAATGAATTCGAAATCCTTGTGTTATAATCGAAAAGTCAAATACATATATATTATTTATTTTAAGGAGTTGGGTAGTAATATGCCGGGTAAGAAGGATTACGGCAATGAGAGCATTTCGATGCTCAAGGGTGCGGACAGAGTCAGACTCCGTCCGGCTGTTATTTTCGGTTCTGACAATCTTGAAGGATGTATCCATTCCTTCTTTGAGATCCTGTCTAACTCGATCGATGAGGCCAGGGAAGGTCATGGTGACAAGATCATCATCACCAGATTTGCCGACGGTACGATCGAAGTCGAGGACTTCGGACGAGGCATACCGATGGATTACAATACCAAAGAGGGAAGATTTAACTGGGAACTTGTTTACTGTGAACTGTATGCAGGTGGTAAGTACAACAATAACGCTTCAGGTGATTATGAGTTCTCGCTTGGTCTTAACGGACTTGGTGCCTGTGCTACACAGTATGCATCGGAATTCTTTGAAGTAACAGTCTTCAGGGATCATACCAAGTACTCGATGGGCTTTAAGAAGGGTGTTCCTGTAACTGAACTCATGCAGGAGCCATACAGATTCAGAAGAACAGGTACTGTTCAGCGCTGGAAGCCTGATACCGAAGTCTTTACTGAGATAATCATTCCTCTTGAGACATTCAAGGAGATTATCAAGCGCCAGTCTGTTATCAACAGTGGAATCGAGTTTGTGCTTAAGGACGCTGAGTCAGGTGAGGAATTCTCTTTCATCTATCCTGAAGGCATCAAGGGCTATGTCGAGGAACTCTCCGATATGAAGGGCTTTACTGAAGTTCATACATTCTCCGGAGAAGGCAGAGGCAGGGATAAGGAAGACCGTGACGAGTACAAAGTAAGGGCGGAAGTTGCGTTCTGTTTCAACAATGAAGTGAACACTTTGGAATACTTCCACAATTCAAGTTTTCTGGAGCATGGCGGATCACCGGATAAGGCTGTCAGGAATGCTTTTGTTGCCGAGATCGACAAGCAGATAAAGCAGCGTGACAAATACAAGGCCAATGAATCCAGGATAATATTCCAGGATGTTGCAGATTCTCTGATCCTTGTAACCAATACGTTCTCGACTCAGACTTCATATGAGAACCAGACTAAGAAGGCCATTAACAACAAATTCATCCAGGACTTCATGACACAGCTTATCAGAGATAATCTTGAAGTCTGGTTCATCGAGAACAAAGATGCCGCAGATAAGACTATCGAGCAGATCCTTATCAATAAGCGTGCCAGAGAGAATGCTGAGAAGACTAAGGTCAATATCAAGAAGACTCTCATGGGCAAAGTCGATATCAATAACAGGATCAAGAAGTTTGTAGACTGCAGATCTAAGGATGTCGCAAAGCGTGAGCTTTATATCGTAGAAGGTGATTCGGCTTTGGGCTCGGTCAAGCTTGGCCGTGATGCCGAATTCCAGGCTGTTATGCCTGTAAGAGGAAAGATCCTCAATTGTCTTAAAGCGGATTATGCCACGATCTTTAAGAGCGAGATCATCACAGATCTTCTTAAAGTTCTTGGCTGTGGTGTTGAGATCAAGAATAAGCATACAAAGGATATGAGTGCTTTCAATCTCGATGACTTGAGATGGAACAAGATCATAATATGTACCGATGCCGATGTCGACGGCTTCCAGATAAGAACTCTGATCCTTGCAATGTTATACAGGTTAACGCCGACTCTTATTGAGAAGGGTTATGTATATGTTGCCGAATCGCCTCTTTTCGAGATCACATACAGACCTAAGGGAAAGAATGCGAAGGAAGAGACTTATTTTGCATTTAACGAGAAAGAGAAGGCTGAGATTCTTGCAAAGGTAGATCCCAAACTCTGCACTATACAGAGATCAAAAGGTCTTGGTGAGAATGAGCCTGAGATGATGTGGCAGACAACCATGAATCCGAAGTCCAGGCGTCTTATCAAGGCTTGTCCTGAAGATGCGCAGAGAACAGCTGAGGTGTTTGATCTCCTTCTCGGAGATAACCTTGCAGGAAGAAAACTCCATATCGAGCTGGACGGTAATAAGTATCTCGATATGCTTGATTTAGGGTGATACAGATGGCACGCAAAAAGAAAGATGATAATAATTCAGATTCACTGAAGGCAAGGCTTACGGACAGCAATGCCAAGGATATGCCGGCTGTTGACCAGCCGATAACCGAGATGCTCGAGATCAATTATATGCCGTATGCGATGAGTGTCATCGTATCCCGTGCTATTCCCGAGATCGACGGCTTCAAGCCTTCACACAGAAAGCTCCTTTATACGATGTATAAGATGGGACTTCTGGGCGGTAACAGGACCAAGTCTGCCAATGTGGTCGGTCAGACGATGAAGCTAAATCCTCACGGAGACCAGGCTATCTACGATACGATGGTCAGACTTACAAGAGGCAACGGTTCGCTGCTCCATCCGTTTGTTGATTCAAAGGGTAACTTCGGTAAGCAGTATTCACGTGATATGCAGTGCGCTGCTCCGCGTTATACTGAGGTAAGGCTTGAGAAGATCTGCGAGGAGATATTCAAGGGTATCGACAAAGATGCTGTTGACATGATTGACAACTATGATGGTACACTTAAGGAACCTGCGCTGCTTCCAGCGACTTTTCCTACAGTTCTGGTTAATGCGAACCAGGGTATTGCAGTTGGTATGGCATCCAACATCTGTTCGTTTAATCTTGCGGAAGTATGTGCGGCTACTGAAGCTTACATGAAGGATCCAAACGCGGATCTTTTGGAAGTAATGCCTGCTCCGGATTTTTCAGGCGGGGGCAAGATACTTTATAACCGCGAGCAGATGAAGTCGATCTATGAGACAGGAAAGGGTTCCTTCTCTGTCAGGGCAAAATACAGGATCGATAAGTCCAACAACCTTATTGAGATCACTGAAATCCCGTATTCCACGAGTGTTGAGGCGATAATTGATAATATTGCTGATCTTGTTAAGAGCGGAAAGGCAAGAGAGATTGCCGATATCAGAGATGAGACGGACTTAGACGGTCTTAAGATCACAATTGACTGCAAGAGAGGAACTGATCATGAGCAGCTTATGACAAAGCTCTTCAGGTTTACTAAGCTCGAGGATACATTCTCCTGCAACTTCAACATTCTGATCGGCGGATCTCCTAAGGTGCTTGGAGTAAGTCAGATCCTTAACGAATGGCTTAACTGGAGAAGGGAATGCGTTTGCAGGGAATTGCAGTTCAATCTTGCAAGGATGAAGAAGAGACTTCATCTCCTTGACGGTCTTGCAGAGATCCTTCTTGATATCGACAAGGCAATAAAGATCATCAGAGAGACCGAGTTGGAAGTAGATGTCGTTCCTAACCTCATGAAGGGTTTCTCGATCGATGAGGAACAGGCTGAGTATGTTGCAGAGATCAAACTCCGTAATATCAACAAGCAGTATATCATTAACAGAATATCCGACAGGGACAAGCTTAAGGAGGATATTGCTGATACTGAAGATATTTTGAACAGTCCCAGAAGGATAAACGGACTTATCGTTAAGACATTAAGAGATGTAGCCGAGAAGTACGGACAGCCCAGAAGAACAGAAATCGTTCAGATGGAAGAGACCGAGACTTTTGTCGAGACAGCCGTTATTCCCGATTACAGGCTTCATCTAATGCTCACCCGTCACGGCTATCTGAAGAAGCACACCATGAAGTCTCTTATGAATGCCGGTGAGCTTAAGACCAAGGATGATGACGAGATATTCATGGGTTTTGAGTGTGAGAACAGATCGGATCTTCTTATTTTCACGGATAAGTGCAATCTCTATAAGACACATGTCTATGATTTCGCAGATACAAAGCCTGGTGAATTAGGTCACTTCCTTGCCAGTTCTCTTGGCATGGAAGATGGCGAGAAACCGATGTTCATGATATCCACGACCGATTACAAAGGCATTCTGTTCATCGCCTTTGAGAACGGCAAGGCAGCCCGGTTCCCGATATCCGCATATGAGACCAAGCAGAACAGAAAGAAGCTGATCAATGCATATTTTGACGGAAGCAGGGCGATAGGCTTTATCCTCCTTGATGAGACTGAAGATCCGGATCTTATTGTTACCAACAGTTTGGACAAGGCAGCTGTATTTAAGTCATCACTGATCCCGCTCAAGACCACAAGAACGACCCAGGGTGTTCAGCTTCTTGTATCAAAGAAAGGATCTGTATTAAGATCTCTTGCAAGACTTGCGGAAGTTGAAGTTCAGGATCCGGAATACTACAGGATCAGGAAGGTTCCGGCGATCGGATACTATATAAAGGAGAATTCTCTGGAGGCAAAGCAGGTTAGCTTTGATGATTTGAAGTGACGGTATTTTCTTCCGAGTATCACGTCGGAGAAGACGCGCGTAAAGGCGGCAAAGGCTACACGGCAGCTGCTGTTCTTTGTGCTGTTATGCTGTTGGCTCTCAGCCTGACGACGTTCTTTATCGGAAGAAAAAACGCATACGAGAAGGATACTGTGCCGAGTTTTGAGAAAGCGTTGGATGAGGGAAGATATACGGAAGCTCTTGATATCTATCGCGGTATCCAGGATGAGGTTCTTAAAGCTTCTCCTGAGGAACAGGACTCGAACGCTACCAGGATCAGAATGCTCGATGAGATGGAGAATATCGTCAGAACCCGTGTTGATGCTCTCTGTGATCACATAGTTTCCAACCGGTATATCCTTACGGCAAGTGACATTAATTTCCTTAATTCAATGAGGGAACTGACGAGTTCAGTTGTATCCGAGAGAATGTATGGGATATGTGAGGATTTCCTGCTCGGAAATATTGAGAAACCGGTCGTAATGTACTTTTTCGAGCAATTGCAGCCGATAGGCAATTTCTCGGCAACTGCAAATCCTTTGCTCAGGGAGCTCGATTATATCGAGACAGCGACAGGTGATGTTCAGACAGCTGAGAAGGCGTTGGGAACGGGAGATTACATATCTGCTGTCAAAAAGTACACACAGGTCAATGAGAACTATGACGGTTTTGTCGGTGATTACTGTGATAAGAGAGTCAAGGCTATAAAGGCAGAGATGTATGAACCTATGATGTCTGAAGGTGAGCATATGATCCAGACATATAAGTTCTATTCTGCAGAGAAGCTTTTCTCGGATCTTGCAACGATCTTTCCTGAAGATGAGATGATCAAGGGAAATCTTCTTACAGCAACTTCACACACGAGCGAAGTCAGGGAGTACAGAGGACCTATCGAAGTCATTTGTGTAAGATCCCTCATCGCTGATACGGATACGGCATTTGCAGGAAGATACCATTCCAATAATACGGATCTCTATCTTACAGTTTCAGAATTCGAGAAGATCCTCGAGAATCTATATTCCAGAGACTATGTGCTCGTGGATCCCGAGAATCTCATTGAAGCAAGTGATCCGACTTTCCTTCTTGAACGCAATCTGAAAGTTCCCAAGGGTAAGAAACCCCTGGTCGTTGTTATTGAGAATCTTCAGTATAACGCCACGGCATATAACTGCGGAACCTGCAGAAGACTGGTGCTCAACGATGAATATCAGGTGTGTGGAGAGTATATTAATAATGCAGGGGAGACGGTTGTGAGCAGGACTGCTGAATCAATCGGAATCCTTGATACCTTCGTTGAGAAACATCCTGATTTTACTTATGACGGCGCAAAGGGAATCATATCTGTAAGCGGTTATGAGGCCTGCTTCGGTTACATAGTAAGCCAGGATGAGATAGATGACCGCAATAATGCTTTGAGTACTGCGAATCTTACTCCGGTAAACCCTTCTGCAGAAGAGATTACTTACAACAGGGACAGGGTGACGGATATAGTTAATGTGCTTAAGGACAATGGATGGAAGCTTGCTTCCTGCACATATAATTACATTGAGGACTGCCGTAATACCGAGAAACAGATCCTGATGGACGATACAGAAAAGTGGCTTGACCAGATAGGAAGCCTGTTTGGTGAAGTTCATATGCTTGTTTATCCGAACGGAAATTATATTTACGGTACTGATGACAGGGCAGTATACTACAAAAATAACGGATTCAGGATTTTCTTCGGCGGCGGCGCGACACCGTATTATACATATGGTGACAACTATCTGTATCTTGACCGCGCAATGATGAGTTATAAGACACTGACAAGAAAAGCTTATGAGGAATTGTTTGATTATAACGAGATAATCGATTCTGCAAGAACTCAGAATTCCGGAACGTAATATTAATATTACGTTTCATTTTCGATTTGTTTGCACACAAAAAACGTTTTTTATTATAATGTAAGTTGTGAGGAACCTTTGAAGTTTTCACGGAGGGAGCTTGTTTATGGGCAGAATCGACAGACTTACTAATCTTACCGAGAAGGAAGAGGTCCTTTGGCAGGACAGGAAGAGATATCTCGGATTACCCATTTCCTTCACGATCTACAGTTTCAGCACAAATAAGTTTTACTATAAGAAGGGTATCTTCAATGTGACTTCAGAAGAGATCCTTTTATACAGAGTATTGGATCTTACTTTCAAGCAATCAATGTGGCAGAAGATCTTTGGTGTGGGTTCAGTCATTCTTACTACTGCGGACAAATCCACTCCCTTACTCGAGATAAAGAATATCAAGACACCTGACAGAGTCAGAAAGGCTCTGAGTAATCTGGTTGAACAGCGACGCGACGAGAAGCGTGTCACCGGCAAGGAAATGTTCGGTGCTGCAGGTATGTTCCATGATCACGGTGATCTTGAAGGCGTTGACCTTGATGGCGACGGAATAATCGATATTCATTGATTTTGAGGTAGTATAGTGGAGACGAGGATTGACAGATTCGGCAGTGTCCGGGAAGACAAGATCAAACAATTAAAGGAGCTTATCGCAGAATCCGATAATATTGTTTTCCTTGGAGGAGCAGGCGTATCGACAGAGAGCGGTATTCCTGATTTCAGGAGCGGAGCCGGAATCTATA
Source organism: Saccharofermentans sp. (assembly GCA_024683485.1). Lineage (GTDB taxonomy): Bacteria > Bacillota > Clostridia > Saccharofermentanales > Saccharofermentanaceae > Saccharofermentans. The sequence goes on from JAIKYD010000057.1 coordinate 62,097, forward strand.
ATACAGAGAGCGGTACTAAGTACAGGCCGATAGATATCATTGCACATGATTTCTTCATAGAGCATCCTGAGGATTTCTATGATTTCTATAAGCGTAAGTTAATTTATCCTGATGCCAGACCCAATAAGGCACACAAGGCTCTTGTCAGACTTGAGAGACAGGGTAAATTGAAGGCTATCATAACCCAGAATATCGATAATCTTCACCAGGAAGCCGGCAGTAAATGCGTTATCGAACTTCATGGTTCTGTATTCAGAAATTACTGCATGGACTGCGGGAAGAAGTTCAATATCGAGTATGTTGTCGCGCAGGAAGGTGTCCCTCACTGTGACAGATGCGGCGGGATCGTAAGGCCTGATATCGTTTTGTATGAAGAGAATCTTGAACATGAGAATGTTGATAATGCTATCAAGGCAGTAAAGAAGTGCGATCTGATGATCATTGCCGGTACTTCGCTTACTGTATATCCGGCTGCTACTTTTGCCCAGTTCCTGAAGCATGACAGAATCGTAATTATAAACAAGAGTTCCACTTACCTTGATCTTAAGGCGCTCCTTACGATACATGATAATGTTGGCGATGTGCTCGATAAGTGTGTTCCGAAGAGAGTATCGAGGAAGACAACATCTTCCAAATCTGCATCAGGAAAGACTGCAGCCAGGAAGAGTTCTGCCAAGACATCAACTGCTAAGAAGACAGCTTCTAAGACTGCAGATAAGAAAGCGGCCCCCAAGAGCACCTCAAAGACCGCTTCTTCCGGAAAGACTGCTGCCAAAAACTCTTCTGCATCAACCACGGGGAAGAAATCTTCTTCTAAGGTGAAGAAGGATGAAAGCTGATCTTAAGTTTTACAAAGATAAAGAACAGGTGATAATTGCCGATCTTGCCAAATACGGAAGGCAGAGCGGCTTTTTATCATTTTTGAGACTGATTCTTTTCCTGGGAGCCGCGGCGCTCATTATCTGGGGATATCTGAGTAATTATCCGCTATTGTATTTTGGTGGTGGTGCATTTTTTATCGTCTTTGTTGTGCTTTGTTTTATCCATAACGGAATTATGGCAAAGGTCAACTATCTGAATGAACTTTTAAAGATTACTTCATCTTATATTGCAAGGATTAACGGTGATTTCACAGAGCTCAGGAATATTGCTGTAAAGGGGCTTAAAAGGGCAGATGATATCAGTTCTGCGAAGATCAGCCTGTATGGATTGGATTATGATGTGCCTGATCACGATTACTGTGAAGATCTTGATCTGTTCGGCAAGAAATCGCTTTTTGCTCTTTTGAACATATCTGAAACATCTTTCGGAAGAAGAAGATTTGCCGACAGTCTTTTGAATCCCCATGCATCCGGTATTACCGTTGATGAACTTAAAGCCAAGCAGAAGGCTGTGGCTGAGCTTTGTTCCAAACCGGATATGCTTATGCATTATCAGGCCATTGCAAGAATGGGTAAGATGACAAAAGATCCTAAAGCTCTTATGTCTTTTGCTAAGGAGGGCTCGAAAACAAAAACTGCAGCAAATATCCTTGCAGTTATCGGATGTGCAGTCTGGATCTGTGTACCGTTGGCTTTCGCGCTTTTCCCTGATTACGGAACAGCTTCGATTCCTGCGTGTCTTATCGTAAATCTCATTATCTGGATGATCGGCCGTTCATTTAACGATCAATACATTAAAGCTTGTGAAGGTATGCCATATCAGGTCAAAACCATTCTGGAGCTATATTCGATACTTGAGGATTCAGACTTTGAGGATGAACTTATCAAGCGCCTTATAAAAGGTGAAGACAGTTCAACGGGCGCTTTTGAGTCACTCAGGAATTTGGATTCCGTATTAAGAGTGGCAGCACTGCGAAGCCAGCCGTTATTTGCGCTGATCTTAAATCTTGTTTTCCCGCTTGATTATATAATTTCCTTTTTTATGGGGAACTGGGCTGTGAAACATGGAAGTAAACTGCCTTCATACATTGACTGTCTGGCTGAACTGGAGTCACTGATGTGTGCTGCACAGACCGGTCTGGTTTTTGAAGAAAGTTCTTTCCCTGAATTTGTTGAATCCGACAATGCAGCTGATAATGCCTTTTTCGAAGGAAAAGATCTTGTGCATCCTCTTCTTAATCATGAAACGGTAGTTAGCAATTCAGTAACCATCGATAAAGATATCGCGATCATTACTGGTTCTAATATGTCAGGCAAAACCACAATGATCAGAACTATCGGAGTTTGCACGATCCTTTCATTAACAGGCGGTCTTGTTCCGGCATCCCGGCTCAAACTGGGAAGAATGCGTATTATGAGTTCCATGAGGATCGTAGACAGCCTTGAAGAAAACATGAGTACTTTCAAAGCCGAACTTATTAGAATATCCGGAATTGTTAATGCGGCAGGGGAGAATAAGCCTTTGCTCTTCCTGATCGATGAGATCTTCCGTGGAACAAATTCAGACGACAGAACTGAGGGTGCGCTAACGGTTTTGAGACAGCTCTCAAAGCCTTATATCTGCGGACTTATGACGACACACGATTATGCTATGATCGACAAGACAAAGGAGGATTTCAATAATATCAGGTATTACCATTTTTCTGAGACTTATACTGATTCCGGAATCACCTTTGATTACAAACTGACATCCGGCATAAGCAGACAGTCCAATGCGAAATACCTGATGAGACTCGTGGGTATCATGTAAATTTGATACTGTTATTTCTGCTAAGGTTTCTGCTTTTAGTTAGTGTTGAAACCGTCATATTTGGCAAAACCATCTTTTGATGGCGGGATATATAATAAAACATTGATTTATGTATTATAGATGTTTTATAATCTCAAAAAGGAGAGAAGGGCTGAAGTAAGGTTATGTTCGAGGGACTCAGTAAGTATCTGTCGATCGTACTTGATTACTCCGTTGTTTTGGAATATTCCAACGGTGTTTGGTTTGATGAGCTTACTAACCTGATCGAAGATAAAGGTATTGACTGTTATATTGATGATACCTTCAAGATACTTCACCGCTGTGTTGTATATCAGCATGATGCCAAGGATGCACATGTCCAGACTTCGATGCGCTCGCTGATGCAGAGTCTTATGGCGACGAATACTCTCCATGTTGTTCACACCTGCAATACAGAATTTTTCATTGAACAGGTAAAAGATCTTCCGGAGAGTTGTATCCTTACGACCAGGAAAGGAATCTTTACTAAGAGATTATATGAGAGAGCCCCTGAATTTAATGGTGATGTTGCTCTTATAACTCACACAGGTCTTAAGATATTCCATTCTATCGCTGAGATGATAGAAGAATATCCGTTCCCCGCCATCAGCAGTCTTGCTCATAACAATTCATATATTGATTGCGATGGAAGGGCCAGCATAGATGATGTGGTCATTGCGACTGACGGCACTAAGTTTACATTGGTGAAGAGACTTAGCGGCGGAGCCGAGGGAATGGTCTTTACTACTGATAATCCCAAGTATGTTGCGAAGATATATCACAAAGGTGTTATAACGCCTCTCAGATGGGCTAAACTTAAGAAACTTACTGAACTTGGAATAACATCACAGGGATTCTGCACGCCTCAGCACCTTCTTTATTTCCGTGGGGTTCCTGTTGGTTATACGATGTTTATCGGTAAGGGCACAACCCTGAGTAATGTTTTCGATGGCCCTGATGCAATGCTCGAACAGCATCCTGACTGGACCAGACTTGATGTCTGTGAGACGTTACTGTCACTCATCGGAAAATACCTGTATCTTCATATGCATGATGTAATAGCCGGTGATATCCAGCTCAAGAATGCCCTTATAGATACTTCTTCATCGCAGTATCTGATCGATATGGACAGTGTTCAGATCGGCAATCTTCCATGTCCTGTAGGAACTGAGGAATTCACAGATCCAAGACTTTGGGGAAGAGATTTTTCCGGTTTTGTTAGAAGTCTTGAAGATGAGGATTATTCAATTGCCATGTTGGTGTTCTCAATCCTTTTCTGCGGACTCCATCCTTATGCTACCAGAAAAGGCGCGGAGACTCTGAGAGAAGAAATACTGAATCATAATTTCCCTTATACTCTCGATAATTCTGATACAGAACACATTCCTCTCGGCGGTTATGACCATATCTGGGAGTATCTGCCTGAGAACCTCAGAGTTATGCTTTATAACACTTTCCATGAAGGCAAGTCATATGAGGCTGTATGCTGGTGTGCTGCTGTTATGGAATATATGAAGGAACTTGAGAACTTCGTTTACGATGATCCTGAAGCGTATAAGCTTTTCCCTTGCGAGAATATCAAGCAGGCTACGATCGATGTTGAAGAGGTAAGGGCTCAGCTTGCTGCACAGCTTGAAGCTAAGAGAGCAAAGGAAGAGAAACTTGCCGAAGCAAAACTAAGATCAGAGAAAAAAGTCTTTGCGAATGCTCCGTCAGGAAGATTTGTTTCTTCAAGCGTCGGTGGAAGCGACAGTTACAGACCTGAGAGATATGATGATGAAGCGGTATCGGGCAGTTATACGTCTGCCAACCGCGAACCAGTTGCTGCGGTTAACACGAATCCGCCTCCTGTTCACAAGAAGAAATTCTTCGGTCTATTCTGATATATATTCTGATATAATTTTATAAGATGTAAAAATCTACTCACGATAATTCGGAGGGTATTTATGGCGGAGAGTTTTTCCAGTTCTGATTTTGGAACCAGTACAAGAAGAAGGCTTCCTATTTGTTTTGCGCTTGACACTTCCGGTTCAATGATGGGAACCCCTATTAAGCAGCTCAACATGGGATTGCAGAATTTCGTATCTTCAATAAAGGCTAATGATGATACAAGAAATTCCACGGATATCGCGATCATTACATTCGGCTCAAAGGTCGATATTGTAATGCCTTTCGGTAAGATCTCCAAGGAGAAGGGACTGCCTGAGATCACGGCGTCAACAACGCTTACTCCTATCGGAGAGGGGGTTCTTACTGCATTAGAGCTTCTTAACGCACGTAAAGAAGGATACAAGGAAATGGGAATCAAGTATTTCCAGCCCTGGCTTGTGGTAATTACCGATGGTGCGCCACAGGGTCCTAATGCCATGCAGAACATGGAGCGTGCCATTACTGCATGTAATGAGCTTGAACGTGAGGATAAGCTTGTTGTGTTTAATATCGGTGTAGGTTCCGGTGTTGACTTTGAGATATTGAAGAGACTTTCAATAAAGCGTGCTGAACCGATTTCAGTTAACTCGGCAGATTTCGGCAAACTCTTTGAATTCCTTGGTTCCTCTTCATCATCTATCGTATCATCCGGTATGAGTGATGATGCGCTTTATAATATTGACACCAAACCTCAGGGTACGGCTGTCGAACTTGATGATTTCATGAAATTCATTAATGAGGATGAATGATGTATAAGGTAATCACTGTCGGAGCCATTACTACAATCGGCAATAAGCATGTAAACCGCGGCACTCCCTGCGAGGATGCCTCTTACGCCGTTACTAAGAACGGTGTCTCGGTTGTTTGCATTGCTGACGGTGCCGGCGGTAAGCAGTATACGGATGCCCGGTTCGGCTCTGATTGTGCTGTCCATGTGATCACGGACACTTTATGTGATCACTTTGATGCTCTGTACAGTGAGAACAGGGAAGCTGCTGTAAGGGGCTATCTTATGGCCAAACTCCGTGTGGCTTTTGCCGGAATAATGGAACAGCGCACTATAGATGTTATCGACAGATTGTCTTGCACCCTGTTGTTTGTCGCTGTTAAAGACAGAAGAATGATGATCGGACATATCGGTGACGGACTTATAGTAAGGATATCTCCTTCAGGTGTAAGTCCTGTCTCTATGCCCCAGAACGATAAGGATGGCAAGACCTATTTTGTCACTGCCGCTCATGCAGATAACTATATGCGCCTTCTTAAGACGACTGTTGATGACGTGCATGCAATTGCACTTATGACTGACGGTGTTCAGGACAGTGTCTATAATGAGGAAACAGGACTTGTTAAGCCGGTCGTTGCCAAGATGGCAGAGACATTTGCTTCCGGAAGAGAAGAAGGCGAGAAGTCGGTTCTTAATACAGTTCAGAAATTTATTGTCGGTTCGAGCAACGTCAGCGACGATGCAAGCTTTGGAGTTATGCTTTTCGAAGGCACTAAAGCACCTGATCCTGATATGCTCGAGAGCGAAGCTCCCAAATTTGCTTCTTCTGCCGAGACTTTCAAAGAACTGTCCCTGGCGATCAAGCCTGAACTTATCAGTGCTCATGAGATAATCAAAAAATGTGCCGGAGAAGAAGTTGAGACTGCTCAGCCTGAATCTGCCAAAGTTCCGGAGGCAGCTAAAGCAGAGAACACAGAACCTCAAAAGGAGACAAAGGAGCCTTCAAAGCTCAGCAAGATATCCGTAGTTCTGATTACTATAGGTATCATTCTTTGCATTATTGGAACTATAGAACTTGTTTTATCTCTTAAAGGATGATGATTTATGAGAGAAGAGAAGAAATATGAGATATTACCGGGTGTAGAGATACCTGATATCAAGAAGATACAGGAAGCTGCTTCGGATTTCAACATCTCTGAAGTCGGAGATGTTGAGATAAAGACTGTAACATTTCAGCCTATTATTCAGGCTCAGGCTCCCGGTGTATCGTCAGCAGAGCTCAGTCAGTTGCAGCAGCTTGGAAACAAGGTAGCTGAAGATGAAGCCAAGGCTAAGGCAGAAAGCCGCGCCAAGATGGATAAGATCATGAACAAAGCTGTTCAGGCTCCTGAATCAATAGGTGATCTTAAGGCTTCGCATATAGCCCAACTCAATGAAGAGAAGCGTAAGGCTCTTGAAGAAGATATGAAGGCTGCCGAAGAACAGCAGGCTGAAGAAGATGCTAAGAATAAGGCACGTGAAGAGCGCCGCAAACTTCAGCAGAGACTTCTCGAGGAATCAAGGGAAAAGGCTGCAAAAGAGAAAGCTGAGAGAGAAGAGTCTGAAAGAGCAGAAGCAGAAAAGACACAGTCTGATGATGTACCTTCTGAGAATGATGCTCAGGCTGTTGCGTCTGCAACTCCAGTTGGAACTGTGAATGCAGAAGCCACAGCAACTGAAGCATCAGTTGAGGAGCCTTCTGTACAGGCTGAGACTCCTGCGGTTGAGAACGAAGTTCCTGTTGATAATGCAGAAATACCTGTTGAAAAGGAAAATGATTCCGCTGAACCCAAAGCAGCACCGGTTGAGAAAAAGCCGGAGGCACCTTCTCCGAAGGATGCTGAACCAGTTGTTAAGAAGACAGCCAAGGTCGTTTCCAACGAAGAGGCCTTTGATGACTTCAGAGAGTTCCTGGGAGAAGACGAATAACTTCGCTATCTGAAACGTTCAGGAAATTGCCGTTTCAGACAGAAAAAGCCGCATTTTCTATCTGAAATGCTTAGAAATCATGTGTTTCAGACAGAACCTGCAAAAGCAAATATATAGAAAATAAAAAACCTTGCAGTTTATATCTGCAAGGTCTTTTTGTTGGTGCACCTCCAGGGACTCGAACCCTGGGCCCACTGATTAAGAGTCAGTTGCTCTACCATCTGAGCTAGAGGTGCGTCAAGCAACGTGAGTTATTATAGCTATTAGGTATTTACAAGTCAACAGTTATTTTCATAGCTGAATTGAAATTTTAATTCTCGAGGATTCGAGTCAGTTGTTTGTAACAAATAACTGACATGTTCATTATCTCAATCAAAGAAGCCGGTCATGTCAGTCGTATTAAAGTCATCAGTCAGAGGAAGTTCAACAGGACGGCCTTCCTTGGCGGATTTGTAGATGCCGAGAAGGGTATCTACCGACGAGAAACCGGAATAAGCATCCGCTATAGGATTTTTGTTTCCGTTAATGGAATCATAAAGATCCTTATAGATTCCTAGATGAGGATTAAGTGCACATTTGTACGAGAACATTCCGCCTTCTTTAAACTGCTTGCGGATGTAGTAACCATTGAGTTTCTTGGGTTTTCCATTTGGCTTGACAGTGAAGATGTTCAAGTGAGGTTTGCCTGAGTCAAGTCCCATTGAAAGCTGGCCGTTCTCACAGAAGACGGAGAATTCGGCTGTGTGTTTGGAGGGAATCGTTGCCGTAGTGCCTTCGATCTGGGCTAGGGCTCCATTCTCAAGTCTTAAGACTGCCATTCCGAGATCCTCGGCTTCAATGTTTCTCAGGCGCTTGGCGATCATAGCCTCAGCAAGTTCCGGTTCTGAACCCATAAGCCAGATAAGAAGGTCTATGGCATGTATTGTCTGATTCATCAGGGCACCGCCATCGCTCTTCCAGGTACCGCGCCATGCAGCACTGGAATAATAATCCTCGCCGTGTCCCCAACGGACATAGATAGTGCCGTGTGTGACCTTGCCGTACTTTCCTTCAGCAATGTCCTGTCTGACGAGACCTACAATAGGGAGATAGCGGTATATGTGTCCCATGGCAATTTTGAGACCAGTTTTTTCCGATAGTTCGAAAATCTCGCGAGCCTCGGAAACCGACATAGTCATAGGCTTCTCAAGAAGAAGGTTGGAGCCATGCTCCATAGCATATCTTGCGATCTGAAAATGAAGGCCGGAAGGAACCGTAACGGATACAATAGATGGCTTTATCTCATCAATTGCAGTCTTATAGTCAGTATAGCTCTTAACGTTCTCAAACCCCTTGACTGAACTTAACAGCCTTTTTGCTGATTCAGGATTGACATCGACAACCGCTTTGAGTTCCAGGTCTTTAAGCTTGGATATAGCTTTCAGGTGTTTCTCGGCTACACGGCCGCATCCGATAAGGACCACCGGAACAGGTGACGGTATTGATTGTAAAGTCGTATTTACGGCCATCAAGAGCCTCCGTAAGATTTTATCTAAATAGTTTAGCACAAAAGCGAAAATTGGCACGCGATAATGATTATAATATTCATATCAGCAACTTAGAGGGAGGATGATCTTCCATGAACATGCGTGACATAATCATCGCCAAAAGGGATAAGCAGAGTTTAACTGATGAACAGATCAGATTCTTTGTTAAAGGCGTTACTGACGGCAGTATTCCTGATTATCAGACATCGGCACTTCTTATGGCGATCGTATTAAACGGCATGGATGACCGTGAGATGACCACTCTCACTTTGGAGATGGCATCCTCCGGAAAAGTACTTGAACTTCCTTACATAGACGGCGTGGCAGTCGATAAACACAGCACAGGCGGTGTTGGCGACAAGATAACACCCATCCTGCTTCCTCTTATCGCATCTTTCGGTGTTGAAGTAGTCAAACTGAGCGGCAGAGGTCTTGGCTTTACCGGAGGAACGGTCGATAAATTTGAATCCATAGAAGGCTTCAATGTCGAGGTCGATACGAAAGATTTTCATATGTATGTTATTAAATCCGGCATGGTCATATCAGGTCAGACACCTGATCTTGCGCCGGCTGACAAGATCCTTTATTCACTCAGGGATGTAACAGGAACAGTTGATTCTATTCCTCTTATTGCCTCAAGCATAATGAGCAAGAAGATAGCCGGCGGTGCCAAAGGCATAGTTCTTGATGTCACATGCGGTTCCGGGGCTTTTATGAAAGATCTATCCATGGCAAAAGAACTTGCCGAAGCCATGATCAGGATAGGAAATCTTGCAGGACGAAAGACGGTTGCAGTAATAACGAATATGAATCAGCCTTTGGGAAGGTTCTGCGGCAATATTCTTGAGATGCAGGAAGTTCTGAATACTGTTACCGGTAAGGGTGAGGAGGATGTAATTGAAGTTGTTACCGAACTTGCATTCCACCTGATAACGTTAGCAGAGAAGACGGCAGGCATGAGTCCTGAGGTTCTAAGAGAAGAGATAAGGGCAAGGCTTTTTGACGGCACTTGTTATGAGAAATATAAGGAACTCATTGAGTCTCAAGGCGGAAAGCTTACGCCTAC
>JAIKYD010000085.1 GCA_024683485.1 Saccharofermentans sp.
GATTATTTCGGGATATTGCCACAGGCACAGGCATCTGTCCTTGAGATGTGTGATCAAGTAAGAAAGGTTTGGGGAATTTAAGGGATAATGGTCTCAAGTATTGTAACTGAGAATATTGCTGCGCTTAAGAATGCGCCGCAGACGTTTGAATCAATCTATACGATAATCAAGAACCGTTTCTCCAGTGAGACATTCGGCGAATGGCTTGAAGAAGGCCAGATCAAAAAGATGTCCTACTATGAGCTTTATGAGAGGGTGGATGAGTTCTCCAAGGCGGCAGTAACTTATGCATATGGAGAGACCGGCAGGTTTGTCGGCATCTTCCTTGAGAATTCCGCTGACTGGGTTGCTCTTTTCTGGGGACTTCTGCAGGCAGGATTCAGACCTGTCCTTCTTAATACACGCCACAATATAGGTATCACGAACGAGATAATAAAGGAGATGGATCCTGTGTTTGTCGTATCTGAGGATGCCCGTGTTGACAGGGCGGTTACAGTCAAAGATTTTCTTGATGCTGGAAAAGGCAAAAAGTTCGATAAGTCCATGATCAGCTGGGCTGATGAGATAATCCTCATCACTTCAGGATCAACTTCAAAGCCGAAGATAATATCCCACAGCGGTAAGACTATCTGCCTTCAGGTTGAGATGAGCGAGGATATCGTAAGAGCCAACCAGTCGATCCAATACAACGCCAAACTCGACATACATAATCTCGCGTTCCTGCCTTTCTATCACATATTCGGTCTTATAGCCACTTTGATGTGGTTCATGTTCTTCGGAAGAGGATTTGTTTTCCTTCCGAAATACGATGCCCAGAGCATTCAGTTCGTCTGCAAGCGCGTAGGTGTTACGCATTTCTTCGCGATCCCTCTTGTCTGGAACAAGACTGTTGCCTCACTGGAGCGTGAAGTTGCCAAGCAGGGAAAGACTGAGAAGTTTAATAAGGCAATAAGGTTCTCGAATAAACTGCAGAACGTCCTGCCATTATTGGGACCTGTGATAGTCAGAAAGATAATATTCAAGAAAGTAAGGCATCAGCTTCTGGGCGAGAAAGCCACATTCCTCATCTCAGGCGGTGGTTTTATCGCACCGAGGACTCTTGAAGTGCTGAATGGACTCGGTTATTCGATATATGCGGGTTACGGTCTTACGGAATGCGGAGTTCTCTGTGTTGAACTTTCCAGAAAATCAAAGTTCAGATGCGGAACGAGCACCGGTAAGATCTTCAGTAATGTTCACTACAAGTTAAGTGATAAGGGCGAGCTCCTGATACCCAAGGAGCATACGATGAACGGTATCTATGTTGACGGAAAGTTCACCGAGTTTAATGAGGATTTCTATCCTACGAATGACCTTGTAAGTATCGATGAGACAGGAAGGCTGCACATTATCGGCCGTCTTGACGATGTCATTATCGGACCTAACGGTGAGAATATATCGCCTGAAGAGATTGAATCAAGGATCAATAAGGGCTCCTTTACACAGGAAGCCATGATCAATGTCCAGCTGCCAGGAACTTCTGAGAAACAGATGGTCCTTGTGCTTGCTGATGACGGTACGATGGGTGCTTTTGAGAAGGCTACATCACTTAAAGGCGTGTTTGCTTCAATGGATCAGCTAACCATGTCTGAAAGACCTCTTAAAGTGCTTAACCTGATCGGTTCAATGCCTGAGAATTTCAAGGGAATAGACCGCAAGGAACTCGTGAATAAGCTTGAGAAGGGCGTGCTTTTCGCAACAGAATGCACAAGACCTACGGATGAGGAAGTAACGCGTACGAGAAGCGCGGAATATACGGAGATAATAGGCAAGGTGTGCGATGTTTTCGCGGAGATACTAAATAAAGAGCGTTCAGAGATCACTGAGACATCAAACTTCGTTTCTCTGGGCGGAGATTCGATGCAGTATGTGGAGCTCTTATCGAAGGTTGCTGAAGTAACGGGCAAGCAGATCAACATGACTGAGACTCCGCTTATTACGCCCATGGCAATCGCTGATTATCTTATTGAGCAGAATAAGGAGTCAAACAATTAATGTTCCTTATCAGATGGCTCCTTTACATAAATAGCATCATTCCGGCCTTGATCCTTTTTCCAATCAAGAAGATCTATCTGCGCAGGGATAAGAAAGAGAAATACAAAGGTCCTGTCATCATATCGATGAACCACACGGCTTTCCTCGACTATGTAGAGGCGCTTCTTGCATTCCCGGGAAGAAGGAAATACGTTCTTGTCGGTGCACAGTTCTACTCTTTCAATCCCGTGCTGACATTCTTCTTGAAGGCAATGGGTGTTATCAAGGTCGATGCCGTTACAGGCAATATGGATGCGGTCAATAAAGCTGTTGAGCAGATAAATAAAGGGCATTCGATCCTTATTTTCCCTGAGGGTCACATTGAGACCGAGGGC
>JAIKYD010000003.1 GCA_024683485.1 Saccharofermentans sp.
GCGCGTGTCTCGAAAAGATCGTTGTGGTGGGTCGAAGTACCGTGAGCATTGATGTAGTCAATGTCAGAGGGCTTTATTCCGGCTTCCCTCATGGCGATTATCATTGCCTCGCCTGCACCGCTTCCGTCTTCTGCAGGTGAAGTGATGTGATAAGCATCACATGTGGCACCGTATCCCACGATCTCCGCAAGAATGTTGGCGCCTCTTGCCTTGGCATGCTCATAGTTCTCGAGAACGAGTACGCCGGATCCCTCACCGATAACAAAACCGTCTCTGTCCTTGTCGAACGGTCTTGAAGCTGTTTCCGGATCTTCGTTTGTCGAAAGAGCTGTAAGGGCAGCGAAGCCCTGAACTCCGGTCTTGCAGACTGCCGCTTCACATCCGCCGGTGACCATAACATCAGCATCACCGAACTTGATCGCCTTGAATGCGTCCCCGATCGAGTGAAGACCTGTTGCGCAGGCGGTTACGACACAAGTGTTGATACCCTTCATTCCATACATGATAGCAATGTTGGCTGATGCCATGTTGGCGATCATCATCGGAATATACATCGGAGCTATCTTTCCGCTCTTCTCGTATCTAACCTGCTCTCTCTCGTGAGCCTGCATCGAACCGATACCGGAACTTACGATAACACCTACTCTGTAAGGGTCCTCCTTCTCCATATCTAGCCCTGACTGCTCTACAGCTTCCTTTGCTGCAGCGACTGCAAAATGAGCGAAAGGCTCCATGCGCTTCATCGTCTTGAAGTCCATATACTGCAGGGGATCAAAATCCTTTACTTCGCAGGCGATCTTAACCTTTGAACTGCTTGTATCGTATTTGGTTATCGGTGCTGTTGCCGCCTTGCCTTTCTTAAGTCCTTCCCAGAAAGACTCAACATTTTTGCCTAAAGGTGTGATCGCACCCATACCGGTTACTACGACTCTGTTTGCCATTAATAAATTCTCCGTGATTCTTGTTTTCGATAATGCCTGACAGGCATTTAAAGAAGATCCTGCAGGACCTGAATGTGTATCAGGAACAGCAGTTCCCCTGTTAATTACATATGCATTCCGCCGTCAACGCTCAATACCTGGCCTGTGATGTAAGAAGCATCATCAGAGCAGAGGAAGTTAACTGCGTTAGCGATGTCTTCAGGCTGACCGTATCTCTTGAGAGGGATCATTTCGAAGATCGCATTCTTCTGCTTGTCAGTGAGAACAGCTGTCATGGGAGTCTCAACATATCCGGGAGCGATAGCATTGAACGTGATGTTTCTTGAAGCGAACTCTCTGGCACAAGACTTTGTAACTCCAATAACTCCTGCCTTTGAAGCAGAATAGTTGACTTGTCCTGCCTGTCCCTCGATGCCTACGATAGAAGAAATACTTACGACTCTTCCCTCTCTCTTCTTCATCATGACCGGTGTGCAGTGCTTGATGAAATTGAAAGTACCCTTAAGGTTTACTGCGATGACCGCATCAAAATTCTCTTCTGTCATCTTGAGGAGCAGACTGTCTCTTGTGATGCCTGCGTTGTTTACGAGGATATAAATACCACCGAAATCTTCAGCAATCTGGGCAACAGTCTCGCCTACCTTCTCAAAATCAGCGACATTGCACTGATAAGATTTCGCTTCAACACCCAGCGCCTTGACCTCTTCCTCACAATCGCTGCTCATCTCGAGGGGGCAGGCATCAACGATAGCGATGTTATAGCCGCTTTTCGCGAGCTTTACTGCGATCGCTCTTCCGATTCCTCTGGAAGCGCCGGTAACGATAGCTGTTTTACGTGTATTCTCTGACATGATCTTTACCTCCTTGAATCAGCCTAGTTTTTCCAATAATGATTCCACATCTTCAGGAGTGGAAACACCGATTACCTTGATCGAAGGGACCGTCTTTCTTACAAATCCTGCGATAGTCTTTCCGGGACCGACTTCGATTATCGTATCAACACCCATCTTCTCGAGTTCATAAAGTGTCTGCTCCCACCTTACCGGGCTTGACACCTGTGCCTGGAGAAGATCCTTGATCTGCGACTTGTCTGTTATCTTCGAAGCATTTGCATTTGCGAAATAAGGGATCTTAAGATCGTTCATGCATACATTCTCAAGTTCTTTTCCGAGCTCGTCGCCTGCACCCTTAAGAAGCGGTGAATGGAAAGGTCCTGAGACATTAAGCTCAACCACTTTTTTCGCGCCTGCCTCTTCGAGCTTGGGCATTGCCTCATGTACTGCTTCCTTTTTGCCCGTGATGACGATCTGTCCGGGGCAGTTGAAGTTTGCCGGCCAGCATCCATCGATCTTGTCCGTTACGCTTTCGATAGTCTCAGCGTCCAGACCGATAACTGCCGCCATTGTGCCTTCACCTGCAGGAACAGCATTAGACATGAGTCTACCCCTGATCCTTGTAAGTCTTACAGCATCCTCAAAACCCAGAGCACCTGCAACATAAAGGCTGCAGTATTCTCCGAGCGACAGGCCTGCCGTTACGTCAGGCTTGATGCCTGCTTCAAGAAGCGCGTCTGTGATGATGCAGCATGCGGTAACAAGTGCGGGCTGCGTGAATTCCGTTATATTAATGTCTTCGTTGGGCTCGAAAAGCAGTTTGTTCATATCGATCCCTGAAGCTTCAGAAGCTTTGGTGATCATGTTCTGATAGCGGCTGTCTGCCTTAACAAAGCCCTCCGCCATTCCGACCTGCTGAACTCCCTGTCCCGGATAACAAAATGCGATACTCATTATGCTTCAAGTTTCCTTCCTAAAAGCTGATCTGCCTGTTCAAACATTGATTCAATGATGACTTTGGCAGGTCTTATCTCATTGACAAGACCTGCGATCTGTCCTGCCATGAATGTTCCTTCCTTTGTGTCGCCTTCAACGACTGCCTTGCGGAGACTTCCGACTGTAAGTCCTTCCAGTTCCTCGAAAGTAACTCCGTTCTGCTCCATCTCAAGATACTTGTTTGAAAGCGCATTTCTGATCTGCCTTACAGGGTGGCCGTAGGTTCTTCCGGTAACTCTTGTTGAGTTATCCTTTGCCCTGATGACCATATCCTTATAGTTCTCATGAACATTGACTTCGTCGCATGCACAGAACACGGTTCCGCACTGAACGCCTTCAGCACCGAGCATAACAGCTGCCGCAACGCCTCTTCCGTCAGCAATACCGCCTGCAGCAATAACAGGAATGGATACCGCATCAACCACCTGGGGAACCAGAGTCATTGTCGTTGCCTCACCGATATGTCCGCCGGACTCTGTGCCCTCAGCGATAACAGCGTCAGCGCCGCACTGCTGCATTCTTTTCGCGAGAGCAACGCCCGCAATGACAGGAATAACGATGATGCCTGCTTCCTTCCACATTGCCATATACTTTTCAGGTGAACCTGCACCCGTTGTAACGACCTTTACCTTCTCTTCGGCAATTACCTTTGCGATCTCGGGAGCTCTGGGATTCATGAGCATGAGATTTACGCCAAACGGCTTATCTGTTGCTTCACGGCACTTTTTGATCTGGTCACGGAGCCAGTTCTCATCCGCTCCGCCGACACCGATAATGCCGAGACCGCCTGCCTCTGATACTGCAGCTGCAATGTGCCAGTCTGCAACCCAGGCCATTCCGCCCTGGAAGATAGGATATTTAATGCCAATCAGATCTGTGATTCTTGTCATGTTCCGGAGTCTCCTTTATTTTTTGAAAACGATTAATAAACGATGTAGTTAGCGTCCCATGTGAGGCCGGCTCCGAAGCTTGCGAGCACGAGTTTCATGCCCGGCTTGAGCCTGCCGTCCTGCTTCATCTCGGTAAGGAGCATAGGGATGCTTGCAGAAGATACATTGCCGTACTTGCTGATGTTCATGGGAAATCTTTCGCGCGGGATGCCGAGTTTCTTTGCAGTAGCTTCGATGATCCTTGCGTTTGCCTGGTGAAGGATGAAATAATCTACGTCATTCTCAAGATCGAAACTGAACTTCTCTGCAAGATCTTTAATGATCTGCGGAACTTCAGTAACTGCGAACTTGAATACTTCTCTTCCCTGCATTGCGAAAGAAGTTAATTCCTTAAAGCCTTCCTCTTCCCATCTGTCGGGCTGTCTTGCTGCCTGGCATGTAAGGCAGTCGCTTCTGTATCCTGAGGATCTCATGATGAACTCATTGCGCTTGATATCTTCAGCCTTAAGAACTGCAGCACCTGCGCCGTCACCGAAAAGGATGCATGTTCCTCTGTCCTCAAAGTTTGCGAAATTTGAATTGCACTCAGTACCGATTACAAGAGCAAGCTTGGAGTTTCCTGTCTCAATAAAGCTCTGAACGGTGTTGTAAGCTACAATGAATCCGGGGCAAGCGCATACTACGTCGAAGCATCCGCAGTTCTCGGATACACCGAGTTCTCTCTGAACGATGCAAGATAAAGCAGGTATAACTGTGTCTGAAGTCGTGGATGCCGTAACGATGAAATCAATGTCCTTAGGATCGATCCCCGCATCTTCAACAGCCTTTTTCGCTGCTTCAACAGCCATTGTGGACGGTTTCTCAGTTATGTGATCCGCGATATGTCTTTCCTTTATTCCGGTACGCTCGGTAATCCACTCGTCACTCGTATCAAGGAACTTGGCAAAGTCGTCATTTGTAACGACTTTCTTCGGGACATAAGATCCGAGTCCTATAAATCTGCCTGTCATTATTAGAACCTCTTTAAACTCTCTATATGCAAAACCTTATTTGGACATAGTTGTCCCTCAGGCTGAATAGTTTGATTGTCAAAGTATCCCACAACGGTATTGCTTTTGTCAAGCGTTTTGATAATCAAACTATTTTGCGAAATGCGTTGTTTACTGGGAATTCCGCTGTAATCACCACTGCAGTTTTATCCTGTTTTTCCGTCCAAGGATGGTTACTTCTCAAACCGGCTTGCTGCCCAGCCGCCCTCATTCATATGCGAACTCGTCAACGTCTCAAAGCCCGTAGGTGACAGTATCGGGATCTGAAGTTTCCTGATGGTCTCAGCGCTTATCTTATAATCGTTTTCACAGTATTCGGTCCCTGCCCTCTTGACCTCATCAAGATAAACCCGGATCTGCCTTTTTGCCCTTCCGGTCATGAATATCTCACCCATGGCGCAGAGGATCGCAGTATATCTGTCCCTGCCTCCGCAGATCAGATCGTACTGCGCAAGAAGAGCCGGGTAAACCGGTTCAAGTTCGACATATCCACAGGAACTGATAATTACGAACTTCTTTTCGAAAATCGAATCATCCCTCATCTTGTTAAAGGTCTGCCCGTCATCAGACAATGAACCCATGTAAGGCTCGGCCAGGGACAGACAGCGGTCTGTCACAGCCTTAAGCTGTGAAGGCATGCCGTAAAAATACAAAGGAAAGCTCTCGATGATGACATCCGACTCCTTGATTGCGGAAATGATTTCCGCCATATCATCCTTAATTGCACACGTGCCGTCCTTGGATGCCCAGCAGGCAAAACAGCCTCTGCAGGGCTTGATATCCTTTGCATAAATATCTATCTTCTTCACATCCGTGCCTTCGGGAAAACCGGACACGAACGCATTCGTTACATTGAGCGTATTGCTTCTTTCGAGTTTTGGACTGCCGTTAAGGATAAGTACTTTCATCTGATCATTACCATGCCCCGAAAATTTACCCGCATCAGAGGCTCAGACCTCCGTCGAGCACGATCACCTGACCGGTCATATAAGCAAAAGCTCCCGTAAGGAGGCTCGCAACACAATCCGCAACATCCTCAGCAGTGCCGAAACGCTTCATGGGAACAGCATCAAGATACTTCTCAGCCAGATCCCCCGGAATGGACTTGATCATGTCCGTGCCGATAAAGCCGGGAGCTACCGCATTGACCTGGATCCCGTAAGGCGCAAGTTCTTTGGCCATTGTCTGCGTCAGTGAGTTGACTGCACCCTTTGTCGCACTGTAAACGCACTGGCCGGGAACCGCCAGGACGGAACTTACAGAAGAAACGTTGATTATCTTTCCGCTCTTCTGTGAGCACATCTTAAGACTAGCAGCCTGTGCGCAGTTTATATATCCCTTGATATTGATATCAAGACTTCTGTCCAGTGATTCCTGCCTGATCATGAGAAGATATGCATCATCAACAACACCGGCATTATTGATCAGGACATCAATAGTCTCAAAGTTCTTCTTGATATCCTTGAACATAGCTTTGACCTGTGCGATATCTGACGTATCCGCTTTATATATCTCGCAGCGGACACCTTTGGCTGTTATCTCCTCCTGAGCAGCTTTGGCAGCTTCGTCATTGCTCGCATAATTAAGCGCTATGTCATAACCCTCCGAGGCAAGCTTAAGCGATATCGCTTTGCCTATTCCTCTTGAACCGCCTGTGACAACTGCCGTTTTGCCCATAATGTATTCCTTTCAGAAATCACGCTTTGGTAAGCAATACTGCCGAGTAAAGCGCACTGGTTCCGAACGAGACAGCTATTCCCGTCTCTAATCTGCCTTCATAAATATCCTTGGCAAGCATCGCAAACTGCATCGAAGAAGATGCCGCTCTCGCTTCACCGTAATCCTTCTTTACAAGTTTGACTTCGATACCGTCTCCGAAGATCTTCTTATAGACTTCCATCTCGAATTCATCGACTTTCCTGATACCGTTTCCGAATCCATAGATACAGGACACATCCGAAGCCTTCATCCCTGCTTCGTCCAGAACGTTCTCAATAGCCTTTACGAGCGCCTTCTCTGAAAGCCTCAGATTGTCAGTCCTGTCACCCGAAGTATCTCTGGTTGAAGAGAAGCCTGCGATCTTGGCATAACGCTTTGCTCCTCTTTCAGCGGCGCTTGAATCCTTCTCGATAACGCAGGTTACCGAGCCTTCACCCAAAGTCATGCCGCCTTCACCTGTAAAGCCCAGATCGAGGTATATCTCATCATCAATATCAGTGCATTCGTCTGTTCCCGATGCGAGCATAATGTTCTCATAACCGAACAATATCGCGCCTGCTGCAGCGCAGACACTCTGGAGACCTGACTGGAATCCGTTTGCGATAGTAACGTTATAGCCCTTGATGCCGGTGGCAATCGAGAGATATCCGCCTGCTGCATTATAAACGGTGTTCGGGAAAGCAAAAGCACTTCCCTTATCGATGCCGTCCCTTATGATGCCCTTCTGGAAATTGGCGATCTCCGTCATCGGGCCGTCATTGGTTCCTATGCAGATTCCGATTATTCCCTCATTCTCGTCAGTAACGGTAATGCCGGCATCTTCCAAAGCCTTGATCCCGCTCAGAAGCTGGAGTTGTGATAATCTGTCGAGTTTTCTTAAGAACGCGGACTTGACGCCGTAAGCCTTGAAAATATCCGTATCAAGGTTTGCAATATAGTCACCGGTATCAGCATCAAATTCGCCGCTTACGATCCCTATGCCTGTAACGTAAAGACTTTGCTTGGGGCATAAGAGATTAAGCACATTCGGATCTTTTGCGAAAACTATGCTCGCATTGTTGCCTCCGAAGGCAAAAGAATTCGACATCGCATACTTAATGTCCTTTTGACAGGGCTTATTGGCAATAAAGTTGATGTCACCTGACTTCTCTTCCAATACTTTAAGGTCTTCTTCTGAATATCCCGTCGTCGGAGGAAGCTTGCCTTCAGTAAGGGCTTTGACGGTGATGACCGCCTCAATAGCTCCTGCAGCTCCGAGGCAGTGTCCTGTCATGGACTTCGTGGAACTTACATAAAGATCCTTGTTATCCTCGAAAACCGTTTTCAAAGAAAGGAATTCCGACTCATCATTTTTTGCCGTACCGGTACCGTGAGCATTTACGTAATCGATATCAGTAAACTTGAGACCGGAGTTCCTGACCGCGCGTGTGATAACGCTCATCTGGCCTTCACCGTCAGGTCTCGGGGCGGTTATATGGTAAGCGTCCGAACTGACGCCGGAACCTAAGACATCACAGTATATTTTCGCGCCACGCTTAACAGCATGCTCGTAACTCTCAACGACAAGCACACCGGCACCTTCGCCCAATGTGATCCCGTCACTGTGGTTGAAGGGGGAACAGTCGGAAGGGGCCAATGCCCTTAATGCGTGGAACCCTGAATATGCAAGAGATGAGAAAGAATCGCACCCGCCTGCAAGGAAGATCTCACCCTTGCCGCCTCTTATGAGGTCTATGGCAAGAGCAATGCTCAGTGTACCTGCAGCACAGGCATTTACTATATTGGCGGTTATTCCGCCGGCATTATAATAATCGGCGACATTGCCGGCAATAACAGAGGCAGGCATTGATTTAAGGTCGTCATATTCGCCCTTCTCGCCTTTTGCTTTCTGGCCGTAATATTTCTCAACACAGGCAGCTCCTGCGATACAGCTTCCGAGCAGTACACCTATCTCAGAAGCATCCTCGGAATTCATATCGATCCCGGCATCTTTTATTGCCTCTCCGGCCGCCTTTATACCCAGAGCGGTAGTCCTGTCGTATTTGCCGCCTGCCATTTCCATATCTGAAAGCTTTACTTCAGCTCCCTTATGCGAATAACAGTCGGAAGTATCAAAACTTGCCGCATCAGCAATACCGGATCTGCCTGTCAGCGCAGCTTCAAAGCATTCATCGACATTATCACCGATAGCGCAGACAAGTCCTAATCCGGTGATAACGCAGCGCTTCTCGTTCAGCATCTTCAGTCCTCTTTATGTGCTTCAACGAATGCGGCAAGTGTCTCGATCGAACGGAAATCCTCTTTTGTGGCACCTGAACCTGAGAGATCTACTCCGAAGAGATTCTCGATTCCGACAATGATCTCAATGGAATCGATGGAATCAAGTCCTATATCCTCACCGAAAAGCTCGGAATCATACTCGAGCTCGTCCTCAGGGATCCTGAGTCTTTCAACAAGCATCCCCTTGATTTTCTCGGCTATCTCATTATTCATCTCCATAATCCTCCTCAATATATTAAAAAGAAATTTTATCCGCTAATAACCTTACACTAAGTTGCCCTGTTTTTCCAACGAAACGGAATAAAAGTGCAAAATCACGTTAAAGCGTCTCAACTCTGTTATCGACATCCTGCATTTATATCCCCATGAAGATACCCATAGCGTGTCCCCGTCAATATCTGTGATCGTAACCCAGTGGAATCCTATCATCGTCTTATGTCCGTCAGGCAATTCCACAGCCACGTTGTTGAACGGCGCAGTAACGAGCATTACCAGCGGATCCCCGCCCTTCAGATAATCAGGTATCTTCTTATACCACTTGAACCTGAAAGGCTTGACCTTTACCGAAAGGCCTTCCTTGACTCCGAGCTTTTTCACGCCCTTCCTGAACCTCGATGCACTTACACCAAAGCTCCCGAGAAACTCTTTGCCAAACAGTTTTCTCGGTTCCATGTTCTTGCCGACAGTAATAGGTCTTATGTAGTCCTTGGCATCAAAGAACCTCTCGAAATACTCTTCCCTCGGCATCCTCTCCTCGCCTTTCAGGCGCATGATCGCATCAAGACCTGCGATTATCCCGCAGCCGCTGTTAAGCAGCATTTTGTCAGGAAGCCACATCTGGCTTCCTCCGAAAGATTCAAGTCCGTATTTATCGATTATCTTGGGCGGCACACTCATCTCAAAAGCACCTCACACCATGCTCCCTCAACAGGCATTCCCGGAAGCTCGACAGCTCCCGCATCCGTAAGTCTCTTCCTGCTCTCGTAAACTTCACCTTTTTGCGGAACCGGTGCCATAAAGCACTGGATGCCTTTGCCGGTCCATTCTTTTACAAGAGGCTCAAGAGCAACAGGGGCCGTTCCCGAGTGATTACAGCAGATAAGGACTCTGTCAAACCCTTTCTCAGGAATGACAGGATCAGGCATTGCGGGAATAACAAGTATCTTTGGCAATCTTTCCTTCGAGAAAAAGTCCGAATGATCCTTTATCTCCAGCGAGCTGCAGTCACGGTATTCCGTGTAGATCCCGTTAATGTCCGGAGATACTATGTGACTTGCCCTGTAAAGCTTCGGTATCCTGTCAAAGTTTCTGAACGCAACACCGCTCTTACCCTTCTCGAGGCAATTAACAGCAAACAAAAGGTTGTATCCTGCCTCCTCCGGGTCAACATCAGGTGATCTTAACGAACCCGTTATTACAAAAGGGATTATAAGCGGTGATAACACCCTGTATGCGAGCTGTGCGAAAAAAGCACATGTATCAGTTCCGTGCGTAATAAGTATCCCGTCATATCTGGATCCGGATGCCTCATCAATGATCTGCTTCAGCGCCTTGCGGTAATCCTCAGCAGTAGCATTCTCCGAAGAATACCTGTCAAACTCCGGAAAGACATACTCATTCTCAGATGAGTATTCGAGCAAAAAATCCTGAACAAAAGAGGGGGCTCCAAGCTTGACCGTTCCGTCAGACAAGGACGATGAGATCGTTCCCCCGAGCATGGCTACTAATATCCGCATATCCCTTTCCTTCTAAAGCCCATTTAGAGTAAAATTACTCATAATATTATAATTCACGAGGTTGCTTATGAGAATAGCGAGCTGGAACGTAAACGGAATAAGGGCAGTTGCAAACAAGGGTTTCAGGGAAAGCCTCGGAAAGATCGATGCAGATATAATAGGCATCCAGGAGATCAAGGCTCTTCCGGAACAGCTGGGTCCGGAGATAACAGATATTCCGGGATATAAAAGCTGGTTTTATTCCGCAGAGCGCAAGGGATATTCAGGCACCGCTCTGTATTCAAGGATCGAACCTGCCAATGTGGAATTTGGGTTTGGCGTTGATGAGTTCGACCATGAAGGCAGAGTCATAAAAGCGGATTTCGGGGACTTTGTCCTTTTCAACATATACTTCCCCAACGGTGGCCGTGGCGATGACTATGTCAAGTTCAAGCTAAGGTTCTACGACTGTTTCCTGGATCAGGTTGACAGCATCAAGGCATCCGGCAAAGAGGTCATCTGCTGCGGAGATGTCAACACCGCACATAAGGAGATCGACCTGTCCAACCCCAAGGCAAACTCCAAGATCTCAGGATTCCTTCCCGAGGAACGTGCATATATGGACAAGTTCATCGAGAGAGGCCTGACTGACACATTCAGAATGCTCCATCCCGATGATAAGGAATGCTATACCTGGTGGTCATATAAGACCGCTGCAAGAGAGCGGAACGTCGGCTGGAGAATAGACTATTTCTTCACTACAGACGGTTTGAATTCACGGGTAAAGGAATCAAATATGATGACTGACATCATGGGTTCGGATCACTGCCCCATTTATCTGGATATCTGACAACTGATCAGTCCTGCGAGTTGTTTTCGCGCTTGTCCATCGTATTCTCAGTCATAATACTGCCGTTGATGTCAAGCTTGGTCAGAGATCCGGTGACCTTGAAATCCATCTCTTCCACATATCGCGGAACATCGAGGTTGGTAAAGATACTGCCTTCCGTTTTGGAATTGGATATCCTGATCCTGACTTTCTTGTCCATACCCCTGTAGATGCCGGCCTGCTTGCCGCCAAGATCGACTCTTAACGATACATGATCGATGGTAATGTTCGTAGGTGCCGCGGTGCCGGAACCAAATGCCGTGATATCGTGTGCCTTGGAGGCCATATTAATGGTGGCACTGTATATGCTTATCTGCAGTTTCTCACTGTGCTTTGAACCAACCATGATAATATCATTTCCGTTAAAATCCATCTTCATGGAAGAGTGTTCGATCATCATGTCACATCTTCCCATAAGAGAACCGATTCCGACTGCATTAAGCGCGACACTTGTCATCTCAAGATAACAGTTGCTTATTATCGGATCGATATCGCCTGAGATGGATCCTATTCCGACAGAGGTCTGACCCATTAGGTTGATCTTGTACATTCCTCTTCTGACGGTCAGATGTCCGCCAAGACCGCTGCCGATCGCAACGCTCTTATTGGCATTTACAGATATCTCTATTCTTCCGTCCTGATCGAAAACAAGATCTCCGTGATATGAATCCATATCATTTCCGATACCGAATGTTTCAACTCCGGTAGTATTTATCGAGAGATTTCCGGTACCTTCAAATGTAAGCATTGCCTTGGGAGATACCTTTATTCCTCCGCCGCTCAAATAGTTATCACCGGTAAGGGAGAGAACGACTTCGCAGTCATCACCTATCGTAATCGCCGCATCATGCATCCTGCCCGTAAAAGCGCAGTTCTCGATAGCTATCTTTCCTTTATATCCGTTCTCGATCTCAATATTAATAGCAGCATCATCTCTGGGCACGCCCAGTATATGCAGATCCCTGTGGGTAACATGACCCGATGTAACATGGATAGTGTTATAGCCTTCTTTAACAAGAAGCGGTAAGGAGATCCTTGCTTCTCTTCCGGCAACATAATCCCTTCTCGTACGGTTCTTAGCCTTGCCAGAACTGTACTTGACGATCTCTTCTTTGACCGGGGAAGAGATTTCTTTAATGATATTCTCGGAAGGGCGGGCCGTGTAATAACCCTGGATAAGATCGACACCGAGATTGATAACTGTCTCGATCTCCTCTGTTGTCTCTATTCCTTCGGCAAGCGCAAGGATATTGTTATCATGCGAGAATTCGATGATATCCTTTACAAAATGCTGTTTCTGCGGTGAATCCTGGATATTGGCAAGAAGGGCCCTGTCGATCTTAACATAATTCGGCATATATCTGAGAAGATTGCTGACATTGGAATAACCGGTTCCATAGTCATCTACCGCTGTCTCAAAGCCAAAACTCTGATACTCCTTCTTCATGTCAGCCAATTCCATGTCGTCCATCTCGGATTGCTCCGTAAACTCAACAACAAGCCTGCCTGCCAGATCTTTTGACAACTCATGGATATTCTCCATATCCTCTTTCTTGAGGCGCTGGCCCGGAATCGAGTTAATGAATATCTTGGCATCCGGATTAAACTTGTCAGCATGCGATTTGACATAACTAAGGACATTGTGGAAAGTCGCATATTCGATATCGTAAAGCCTGTCAAAGAAACCTGCATACTTGATAACGAGCAACGGCTGAACATAAGGAACCGTATCGGCTCTCATCAAAGCCTCGTACGCATATATCTCACCGGTACGGGCATCAACGATCGGCTGGAAGTGATAATTGATCCTGTTCTTATCGAGAATATCGTTAATGATCCTTGCTTCCTCGATCTGAGAGGCATCAAAGCCATCTGCATTCATCTTCTGGAGGTTTATCTTCTGCCCGTTCTTTCTGGACAGCGCAACACTTACGACACTCTCGTAATCAGCTCTGGTCCTGGGCATTCCTTCAGCAGTTCCATAATAAACCTCAAGTTTTCTCCTGCCTTCCCCGAGTGATGAATTATAAGCATCTATTTTTTTATAGAGTTCCTTCACCCGGTCTTCCATGAGTAACAACGCGTCTTCCGTTTCCGGCATAACTTCAAGTGCAACCATTTCGCCATTACCCATGCAGTAAACACGGCCTTGCGGGAATACCTCCTCCAGGTAATTGCCCATGCTTACGATCGCATCATCGCCGGCGGTTCTTCCGTTATCATTGTTGATCTTTGCAAGATTCTTTATATCGATCGCCAAAGCTCCGATCTTCTCGCCCTCTCTGAGCGGGTTCATGATGATGATGTCTTCAGTCTGTTTTAAGAAACCGTTATAGTTGTAAATACCGGTAAGCGGATCTCTTACAAGACTTGCCTCAAGTTTCTTATTTATGGCAACAAGCTCATCATATCTCCTGAAGTTCTCAAGTCCTCGCATTATGCTGTGGAGCCAGAACCTGTAAGACCTCTTATATGACCTGGGTTCCGTAAAGGACAGGACAGCATAACCGAAAGTCGATTCCTCGAAATGCAGCGGTGTAAAGAAGAAT
This sequence comes from Saccharofermentans sp., assembly GCA_024683485.1. GTDB lineage: Bacteria > Bacillota > Clostridia > Saccharofermentanales > Saccharofermentanaceae > Saccharofermentans. Next base: position 13,862 of record JAIKYD010000003.1, read on the forward strand.
GCCTCAGGCTTCATCCTGTCGCTTTCGAGTCTCGGAATGAGGACATCCCTGTCAAAATATACACCATCGCTGACACGGTCCAGACCCATTTCTTCCGGACGGCAGGCAATAACATGCATCATCTTTCTCGTGAAGAATTTGTCGGTACATGACAGACCTTCGGGCGAGAGCCTGGAGTCTTCTATAGCACCGGCCAGAGCTTTGGCTTTCTCCTGCCATTTGTCATTGAGACATATACTGAAACTCTCAAAATCACGGATCTGGAATATATATGAGAAAGTGGTCTTCATAAGACCGTCGAAATCATTCTGGATAACCAGATCCTCATCAAGATGGTTGAAAGACGAGAAAACGCTGTTATGCGAAGTATCTGTATCCCAAACCTTGCGGAGCTTGGTCTCATACTGGACTTTATCCTCGCTGCATCCGCAGGTCCTTCCATAGAAGAACTCCCCGTTATCCGTGAAAGGCTCTGTCTCACGCCCTTCCATATAATTGAACAGCTTGTCGGCAGTATAACTTCCCATGGATTTGGCCGGTAACTTCAGTGAAGTCACAGGCTTCGGGGAATATCTTCCCTCCTCGTTAGAGTCATAACCCACAACAGCAATATCTTCAGGGATCCTGATTCCGCCTGCCTCAAGAGCTTTTGCAAGTCCGATGGCCATACAGTCATTGGCGCATGCAATTGCCTGTGGAAGGTTTCCGCCTTTCTTTACAAGCCGGTCACCCAGACTCTCGCCACTTGTATACCAGAAGTCACCATAAAAAACTCTGTCCCTTCCAACCGTCAGACCGTGCTCGGTCATGGCATCCATAAAAGCCTGAAGCCTCTGCTTCGAATAATGATGCCAGGCCTTACCTGTGAGAAATGCGATATCAGTATATCCGTGATCTTCAATAAGATGGTTGATAAGGATCTTTATAGCTTCATAGTGGTTCGGGAAGACCGACGGGAAATATTTGCTTTCCTTGTCAATAAAGACAACTGGACATTTGCAGCGGTTATGGATTATCTCTTCCAGGCTGTCAGAAAGACCGGGAGACTGGAGTGTATCCGCCATTACCGCGACGGCATCAAACTGCTCAAACGGAATAAGCGAGAATATCGAAGTCTCGCCTACTTCCCTTCCGAGATTATTCTGATATTTGAGATAACTGCTGAACACAAGGACATCGCTGTTATTTTCAAAAGCCTTGCCGATAAAGCCCTCGATAAACTGAGCCTGATAATATTCATCAGCCTGAGCTACAAGTAAAGCTATTCTTTTGCGTTCAGCCATGAACGACCCCTGCCTGCAAATCCGTATTTTTCAATTTATGATAGTCTAATTGGCAGAAATGCGAAAAGCAACAAAACCTCGATTTGTTCTCACATTACAGGTTGAAAGTTTACATTCTGTCAATAAACCTTGTGTTTTTCTGCCCCGTCAAGCCAGGACTCTGTCCACAGGAGCATATCCGGTAGTCTTTCTGAACTTGACATTGCTCTCAAAACTCTCCAGACAATCAGAAGGATCGATACGCTCAAAATTCAATGTTGCAAGAGCATCCCTCTTGATCTTTACAGAGCATACCGTTACTTCCTCGTCATTGCCGGTGGCAGGATTAAGAACCTTGTCCACAGCATGGATAATGACCTGCTGAACAGGAAGAAGCGCAAATGTGTCTCTTGCGACTCTCAGCATCGTGCTGGATACATAGTCCTGAACCAGCTCATAGTATGCTGATTTGCTGAAATCCTTCATGACGATCTCGCCGCTTGCCTTCATATCCGGATACTGTGTCGGGATAATGCTGTCCGACTTGACCTGGAATTCGATCTCCATCATCTTCGGATCATCAGTACCGACTTCAAAACCGCTGCCGTATTCAAGAAGATCATCAAAAGGTCCAACCTGCTCTATAACCCTGAAATATGCATCAATATCACCTGCCAGAACGCTCTGTGCGAAAGGCTGGAGTTCCTTTATCTGACCGGATACAGCGCCATTGGCTACTGCTTCCCAGTCAATGTATCCGTCAGACTGCTTATGTATAGACTTGAGAGCCTCGATGCCTGCTGCAAATTCCTCAAGCTGCGCCTTGGACTGGGCAATGAGCTCCTCATTGACCTGTTTTGCTGCAGGAGCCGCTTTTGCCGCCTTCGCTGAAGAACCCTTGGAGGAAGCCTTTGTCTCAGAGGCCTTGCCGCTTCCCTTCTTGCCCTTGGATGCCGTCTCTTTATTTCCGGTCAGACCGCCGACCAGATTCTTAACGTTATTAGTCTTTGTGTAATAAATGCCTGTTCCCGGAATGCCGACCGTGGTCCTTGCCTGGCCCTTAAGATTAACGGACTGTCTGAATCCGCTCTTGCCGAACGATACACTAGGTCCTGATTTGCTCAGATTAAGCTTCAAGCCCTTGCCCAAAGAGATGGATTTGCGGAAATTAAGTCCCATATGCAGTGCCTCCGATGATAAAATGTTAAAGCAATTTTACCACAATTAACAAGACTTTACTTTTATTAGAGATTTTCTATCTGAAACCCAACAAATTCTCTCATTTCAGATAGCCGGTGCAATACAAAAAGAGCTGCCTCATTTAATCATGAGACAGCCCCTCATTGAAACATCAAAATATCACGCGTTTATCTTAAGAAACCCTCAATGATCTTCTGCTCAGCTTCCTGTTCACTGAGGCCCAGAGTCATGAGCTTTGTTATCTGCTCACCTGCGATCTTGCCGATAGCTGCCTCGTGGATCAGTGATGCGTCAACACATGTAGCCTTAAGCTTAGGTGTTGCAACAATAACACCCTTGTCCATGATGATGGAGTCGCATTCGGCATGTCCATGACACAAAGAATTACCTGCAATATCGATAACCACGTCCTGCTCGGATTCACCTTTCGCAACGCCTCTGCTTATGATATCGCATGAGGAATTCTCACCGTTAAGAGCAACCACTATCTCTGCTTTTGCCGTCTGGTCGAAGTTTGTAAGGATCTTGTCGTGCATAATGAGTGTCGCACCGGGACCAACATCTGCCTTTGTGATCCTGTATGTATCATTGATCCCTGCAATCTGCGAAGTGTCCATATCCATCGATGAACCTTCTTCGAGATAAACAACTGACGTGGGGTTCATAAATCTTTTGCCCGTACCGGTTCCCTCACCGTAGTGCTTCTCGACATATTTTACTTTTGAATTCTTGCCGATATGGAATGTATGGATTCCGTCGTGCTGGCTGTCATGACCACCGCAGTTGCTGATGCCGCAACCTGCGATAATTGTTACATCGCAATCCTCACCGACAAAAAAGTCGTTATAAACGCACTCCTTGTGACCTGACATGCTGATGATAACAGGAATGTGGCAGGACTCGTTCTTTGTACCGTCCTTGAAATATACATTGATGCCGTCACCTGATTCCCTTGATTCAATCTGGATATTGGCAGTGGAGTTCCTTGCTTCGCTCTTTCCGTTGCTCCTGATATTAAAGGCACCGACCGGAAGACTGTCGAGTTCAGCTACCTCTTTAAGCATTCTCTTCTCAAGATCATCCATTGCAGACACCTTCTTTCTGCGAATATGCGCAGCCACAGCCGTAGCGTCCCATATTGAGCTCGCTCATTATCTTTGCTGACTCGTCGTACCTGTCAACCACACCGTCTTTGAGATAGATGATCTTGTCAGATATCTCAAGAATCCTCTCCTGATGGCTGATTATCATGATATTTCCGTTAGTAACCCTTCTCAGATTCTCAAAGACCCTGATCAGGCTCTGGAAACTCCAAAGGTCGATCCCGGCCTCCGGTTCATCGAAAAGACTGAGCTTGCCGCCCCTTGCAGCAGCCATGGCAATCTCTATACGTTTCATCTCACCGCCCGAGAGTGTATCGTTGATCTCCCTGTTCAGGTAATCCTTGGCGCAAAGGCCTACTGCTGACAGATATTTGCAGTCTTTGGTAACGTCAACACCCTCGCCTGCCGCAATGCCCAGGAGGTCCTTTACCTTAAGGCCCTTGAATCTTACAGGCTGCTGGAAAGCGAAGCTTATTCCCATATTCGCGCGCTCGTTGACCGGAAGGTCCGTAATGTCCTGTCCGTCAAAGATGATCCTGCCCGAAGTGGGAGTAATAATACCCATTATGATCTTCAGCAAAGTGGACTTACCGCTGCCGTTAGGGCCTGTTATCGCAACGAATTTGTCATCTATCTCGAGATTTATATCTTTAAGGATGTCCTTGTCATCGGCATGAAAACTGATGTTCTGCAATTCAAGCATATGAACTTCCTCCTTTATTTTTTAGCCAACTTACTTTATATGGTTTGGAATCATTTATCAATAGTTATTTTCGACATATGTCGAAAATATTTTGTAAACATTCATCATACTTAATGGAAATGATTATCATACCCACAGAGTTTTTATACAGCAATTCTTATATATGTTAAAATACCTCAATTAACGTAAGGAGAATCTTTATATGTGTGGAATCGTTGGTTACACAGGTAAGAAAAAGGCAGCTCCTATCCTTCTGGACGGTCTTGCTAAGCTCGAGTACAGAGGTTACGACTCAGCCGGTCTCTCGGTAAGGGACGGTGACAAAAATCCGGTCGTAGTCAAAGCAAAAGGAAGACTTAAGGTCCTCGCAGAGAAAACTGACGGCGGTGCAGCGCTCAAGGGAACCTGCGGAATCGGCCACACAAGATGGGCAACCCATGGCGAACCCACCGAGAACAATGCCCACCCGCACATCGTAGACGACTACAACGTAGTAGGCGTACATAACGGCATCATCGAGAACTACCAGGAACTCCGTGACAAGATGATCCGTAAGGGATACAAATTCTACTCGGAAACAGATACCGAAGTTGCAATCAAGACTATCGATTACTACTACAAGAAATACACGCACGATCCCATCGAAGCACTCGCCAAGACAATGGTGCGTGTAAGAGGCTCATACGCTCTTGCAGTAATGTTCAAGGATCATCCGGGCAAGATCTTTGTAGCACGCAAGGATTCACCCATGATAATCGGCTACGACAAGGATTCCGCCTATGTCGCATCTGATGTTCCCGCAATCCTCAAGTACACCAGAAAAGTCTATTACATCAATGATCTCGAGATGGCTTGTCTCGAAGCCGGCAACGTCACTTTCTATAACCTCGACGGTGATGCCATCGAGAAGGTACCCTCCGAGATCGACTGGGATGCTGAATCTGCCGAGAAAGGTGGCTTCGAGCACTTCATGATGAAGGAGATCCACGAGCAGCCCAAGGCTGTCTCCGACACCCTGAACTCAGTCATAGTTCCTGACGGCGACGCCTTCAGGATCGATATTTCCTCAACAAACCTCACCGATGAGGATATCAAAAGCTTTGACCAGATCTACATCGTGGCATGCGGCTCCGCTTATCACGTCGGCACATGCACACAATATATTATGGAAAATCTTGCCCAGATTCCTGTAAGATGCGAGCTTTCTTCCGAATTCAGATACAGGACAATGCCTCTCAGCAAGAATTCCCTGGCGATCATCATCAGCCAGTCCGGCGAGACCGCAGATTCCCTCGCGGCATTGAGAGAAGCCAAAGAGAAAGGCATCAAGACACTTGCCATCGTCAATGTCGTAGGTTCTTCGATCTCCCGTGAAGCGGACTATGTCCTCTATACACTTGCAGGACCTGAGATCTCCGTTGCTACGACCAAGGCATATTCGGCGCAGCTCGCAGCCTGCTATGCCCTCTCTATCAAATTCGCCCTCACCAAAGGCGCCATCACTCCGGAATACACCCAGGAACTCCTTGCAGAACTTATGTCTATTCCTGCAAAGATCAACAAAGTCCTGGAAGACAAAGAGCGTCTTCAGTGGTTTGCCTCAAAACTCGCAGCCCAAAAGGATATTTTCTTCATTGGCCGCGGCATCGATTATGCTATCTGCCTTGAAGGCAGCCTTAAGATGAAAGAGATCTCCTACATTCATAGCGAAGCATATGCGGCAGGCGAACTCAAGCACGGTACGATAAGCCTCATAGAGGAAGGCACCTTTGTCATCGGCGTGCTTACACAGAGCAGCCTTTACGAGAAGACACTGAGCAACCTTGTCGAGACCAAGACGCGCGGCGCTTATCTCATGGCACTGACTTCTTTCGGAAACTACGCAATCGAGGATTCAGCAGACTTCGTGGTCTATGTTCCCAAGATCAACGAGCTCTTCTCGGCATCACTCGCTGTCGTTCCTCTCCAGCTCCTCGGTTACTACGTCTCCTGCGCAAGAGGTCTGGATGTCGACAAACCCCGCAACCTCGCGAAAAGTGTTACGGTAGAGTAATAACCAAAATAAATAACACCACTAAGGCTGTCTCATGCTTTTGGGACAGCCTTTATGTTTTATTAATGTCTGGGGAATAAGTTCTGCAAAAAGTCCCAGCATTGACAGGTACTAATCTGAATCACATCGATAAAAGACGCACCCTCTGTCATTCCAACATCAGATGCGTCTGTTTTAGTTTTCAATTATGCGCCTGCACGATCATGCATACCCGAGCCATGCACCTGTCGAACTGAACTTGCTCTTTTTACCTCCGACGTTAACTGTGCCTGTTACCATAGCTCCTGTGTCCATCATAGTAATACCAGTTATTCCCTTCCTGCTTCCAGGTTGACTTTAGCTTTGGTACAGGAGTAGGTGTAACTGTTGGTTTCTTCGTCGGAGTTGCTGTCGGCTTCTTTGTCGGTGTTGCCGTCGGCTTCTTCGTAGGATTCGGCGAAGGATTTGTTACCCTAATCGTATTTTATTAGAGTATTAAATCCCCGACACATAAACTATGAATATTTTAGCAGACAATTTTACCAAGCATTATCCAACGAAATATAGATCTGCAACACTAAATCAGCGTTTCAGTTATTTACTTATTGATTATCTAAAATATCAAGGTCTTTAATATGATTGCATGCGAGTCTATAATACTGTCATGAGCAAACACAGACCTTACATTTTTATGACGCAGGACAAGCTGATCGACCTCTGCAGATATGACACCGGCTGGGTCGAGACTGTCGGTGGTGACGATATTGACGCATATCCGGAATCAGGCTTTGACGTCCAGTGCGAAAATGATTATCCGATGCTTCTGCCGGATCTTAAGACCGCGCTTACGCATTTCGAAGAGGAAAAGACATCTTTCAGGGATTTTACATATGACTGGTGGTGTCCAATAACCACATACTTCTACGAGGATCTATGCCTCGATGAACTTTTGGGTCCCGATCCCGATAATATATCCGAATGCCAGCTGCCCCCGCTTCCTGAGACCGATGAGGAAATGATCATCACTATTTTCATCAGGATAGCCCGTGTAGCCGATTCAGTTGATGACAGGGACAGATTCCCGGAAGGGACTGCTTCCGCTATCCTCAATATTCCCATGCTCCTTGAACTGATCGAGAACTACGAGGATAACAAGGATCTTCCGCCTGAAGAGCGCACATATTCAGACGAGCAGATGCTCGTTTTCCTGGGGCATTGGGACAATGCCCTGCTCTTGGCTGATGCTTCAGAAGATGTCATTAACCACTTTGTGAATTTCACTGACATCCTTTGCGAGAAACATGTTTTCGAGGCTCTCAAGATCAAGGCATTTGCCTGCAACGGCGGAAATACTGCATTCTCCTGTGACTACAAGGAATCGGTAAGGCTCCTTACCATTCTTCTCAAGGAATTCGGTCTGGGTTATGCCGCAAATGCTCTGGGCTTCATTTACTATGATGGCAAACTCACAGGAAAACCCGAGTACGACAAGGCATTTGCCTATTTCGCGATTGCTTCGAACTACAATATTACTGAAGCCAAACTCAAATTCGCAGATATGTTGCTCCTTGGAGAAGCAGGCAATCCGGATCCCATCCTCGCATATAACATCTATCTTCAGGTGTATCACGATGCAAGGGTAAGATTCGAATCAGGAGACTTTAATGCCAACCTGCCTGAGAGCGCTATAAGGATCGCCAAAGCTCTGAAGCTCTTCCCTGATCAGAAGACCAAGAGACTGAAGCTCCTTCTTGAAGCGACCTATTCCTCGTTCGTAAGACATCAGACGAATAAACTTCATACGGATCTTGAGTTCTCGAGGGAAATCCATGCTGAGATTGACAAAGCAATCAACGAATTCACTGACAAGGATTCCATTAAGATCAATTCAGGCAATCAGAAGCTGGGAAACATTGACGTATCAGACGTTTTCGATGATTTTACGGGACCTCCGTTTCCTGCCTATTACACTGTCAATGTCAAGAAGCTTAAGAGCAAAAAGTACAAGTTCACTTTAAAGCGCCATTCTATTTTCCCCGGCGCAGATGCCCCGCTGTCATTATCCGTTCAGCCCTGGTTCCTCAGCTGCGGCCTTTATGACACGCTCGTTTTCTCGATCCCTGAGGAATACGGAAACGATGCAGTCGATTATCTGGCTGACTCGGGTGACACAGGTACATTTGACAAACTTCTCGTCAGAAATGAATGTGATTCGGAAACTTCATATTTCACTTTCATAAGAAACGGAAGCATCGTCCTCGGGTTTACCGCTAAGAAGATCACATTCAACAAACCCGTAATCAAGTATATGAAGAATAAGTAACTGAGTGTTTTGGCAACTAGCGCTTACTGATTCCCAGAAAAATATCTCATATCTGTGAATAATGATTGATCCGAAAGCGTACGGTAATATCCTTTCTTCCGTTAAGAATGTGAAAGATAAATCCGCATAAAACACAAGTTCCTATTTGTGCATTGCATATGTTATAATTAGTGCAACGCACAAGCATGGAGATTATAATCATGGATTGCAAGACAAAGATAAAAGAGCTTCGTGAAATGACCGGAATGAACAGAACTGAGTTTTGTGATTACTTCCAAATTCCATATGGCACAGTTACAGATTGGGAACGGGATTACCGTCATGCACCAGAGTATGTTCTCCGTCTTCTGGAATATTACATCCGCATGGAGAATCTAATTAAGGATAAAAAGGACGAGACAAAGTAATCGCCTCGAATTATACAAGGTTAGAAAGGGAACATTAATATGGTTAACAAACCCATTAAAGATACTATTCACGCTATAGGATTTAATTAGTATATATACCACTGATTACGAGAATGAGTTTATCTCATTGACAGATATCGCCAAATACAAGAGTTCCAATCCAAATGATGTAATTAAAAACTGGATGAGAGGAAGAGAGACCTTGGAGTTTCTCGGTTTATGGGAAAGATTACACAATCCGGGATTTAAACCCGTCGAATTCGACGGGTTTAGAAATGAAGCCGGACTAAATGCATTTACCATGTCTCCAACAAAGTGGATTGAAGGCGTAAATGCTATAGGAATTGTTACTAAGGCCGGACGATATGGCGGTACTTATGCGCATTCTGATATCGCACTTGAGTTTGCATCATGGGTGTCTGCCGAGTTCAAACTTTATATCATGAAAGACTACCAGCGATTGAAACGAGATGAAAGCAGCAGGCTGTCTTTTTCTTGGAACCTTCATCGCGAGATTGCCAAGCTCAATTATCGTGTTCAAACAGATGCAATCAAAGATAACCTGATTCCACGGGAACTAACAAAAAAGCAGATTTCGTATAAATATGCTAGCGAAGCAGATATGCTTAATGTTGCTCTTTTTGGCAAGACTGCAAAAGAATGGCAGGATGATAATCAAGATAAAACTGGCAATATGAGAGATTATGCTACGCTAAACCAACTTCTTGTTTTGGCTAATATGGAAAGTTATAACGCCATCCTTATTGAACAAGGTAAGCAGATGTCAGAACGTCTGGTTCTGATAAGAGAGCAAGCTGTTAAACAACTTCAGACTCTCGAACAGGTAAGTCTGGATAACCTGCCCAAGTTTATAGAAGGAACCCAGTAAACCCTAATTCTCCCCCAATAACTTCTGATAGGAAGCTATCGTATCTTTCATGATCACACTCCAGGAGAAGTTATCTTCAACAAAAGCCCTGGCATTTAAAGATTTGTCAGCAAGCGAATCCCGGTCTGAGATCACTCTTCTGATGCATTCAGCAACGCTGTCACTGTCAGTCTCGGCCATCCAGCCGCAGTTGTTGTCTCTGATCTTCTCGCCAAGATTCGTACCCCTCGTAACAATGCAGGGCAGCCCGTAACTCAGTGCTTCAAGTATTCCTCCCGGCATGCCTTCATGACGCGAAGTCTGCACGAAAACATCACTTTCAAGCAGTTTCTTCTCTTTATCACTGCCAACTATCTCGTGATGGAGAGTAACGACCTCACCTACTCCAAGCGATGAGATAAGGCTTTCCATATGCGCATATCTTCCGGCATAGTCCGGGCCGTATATATCAAGCGTAACATTGTTACTTTTCATCTGATCCATGCATTTGCTGACTGCCTCAAGAAGAATATCCAGTCCTTTAACGTGGGCATCAAGACGGCCTATATAAAGCAATTTCAGACCTTCCTTGCTGAATGACTCCTTTTTCTGCTCCGGAATTGCAACACCGTTGGTTGCAATTATCTTCCTGCGCCCGAAGTCAGTAGCATCATATTCCTCTTTGGACAGGCACTGCAAAGCCAGCGCCCTGTCAGTAAACCTGTTGAACAGGAGAATGTTAGCAGCGGTCTTCTTCAGGCGTTTCTCTTTCTGAGCTTCCCTGCGGAGTTCGCCATGAGGGATGATGATGTATGGTATGCCCTTTTTCTCAAGATATTTCCCGATGCCCAGGTGCTCTTTCCGGTAGCATTCCTGAAAAACAACCAGGTCAGGCTTATTGAATGGTTCCGGCATCTTATCGATATCAAAAGAATCCATCGCAGGAATCTGGGTTATAGGGGCATCCGTCCTGCTGTCTCTCGAGTTGTAAAGTGCAACCTGATGACCGAGCTTTGCCTGCTCGATAAGGTACTGCGGCATTACGACGCAGACACCGCTGAAAGGATCGAAGTTGATGGAGCAAATATGCAATATGATCATGTTAACTCTTCCTGTGAAGCATCTTTTTGAATATCCACCCGCGCAGTCGTCCCGGGACCAGGGCAACGATAAACTGGATAATTATGGTTGAAACATAATCAAGCCATGAGATATAGCCCGTGGCATAGACCATTTTCCTGCCGGTCCTGTATTTCTTGAAGTAAGACCATCCGCCTCTTCTGTCAAACATGTCCTTGCCGATCCTTGCATAAACCAGAGAATCGTCGATGTTCATGCATTTCGCGCCATTCTTCATCATGCGCACCCAGAGATATGTATCTTCCATAAGCGGACACGACTGGTAATTCCCCGCGTCAAGGACCGCCTTTTTCTTATACATAACGGTCATGTGGTTAAAGGAATCGCGTTTTCTCTGATATTTCTTTATCTCATCATCGGTCAGGGGAACGATCCTTTTCGCTACAATGGTATCAGGGGTATCCTCAAACTCGTCTATATGGCTTCCGGCAATATCGAGTTCAGGATCTTGGGCAAATTCAGCAAGTTGCTTCTCAAACCGGTCTTCCCTTGCGATATCATCAGTATCCATTCTGGCAATAATCTCATTCGAACACGCAGGAACGCCTGCCTGAAGCGCAAGTCCGAGACCCTGGTTAACGGGCAGCGGAACACGCTTTATAAGTCCGGGATGCTCTTTCTCATATCTGTTCAGGACAGCATATAATTCGTCAGTAAGAGGACCGTCTTCAACGACAAGCCACTCATCCGCCTGAACCGTCTGCCTCAAGAGACTTTGAAAGCACTCTTCAACATATTCCGGCTTCTCTTTATAGTAGAGTGACATCAAAACGCTAAAGGCTGCCATATATTCTCAGATAAATAAAACTTCGCTGTGGATCGGTTCTCTATTGTCAACGGGCGGGGGCGTCATATAATCCCCGTAGAATTCGGTCAGCACTTTATCCGCGCCCTTGAATCCGTAGAATTCGGAATCCTCAAACTTGTATTTTACAAGCGGGAAAAGGCCTTCATCTTCAATATATTTCCGTTCAGACATAAAGGCAATTATATCCTTGTCAGGATCACCTTTAAATGTCTTGTGGGCTTCAATATCCCCACGCAGTTTCTCCATCCGGATGTTATATTCCTTATCACTGATCAATCCCTTGGATCTTCTGCGCTCGATATATTTCCTGTTCTCTTCATCAACGAACTCCCACCAGCCGGCTTCCTTCATTCTCCTGCATCTGTAAAGATCGACATGCAGTCCCTTATGCTGATACTCATCATCCTGTGGATATCTTGCATGCGTTGTTATGGAATTTAAATCCTTAACATGAGCCCAGGCGTGGAAATAAAGCGGTTCGGACTTTGCATCCTCAAGGAACATATCGTCCGGAAGTTCATTTCTTAGGTATTCTATTGCCTCATCATATGTATCATCGAAAAGCCAGAGGTCAAAATCATCGTCCCACGGTATAAAACCCTGGTGCCTGACAGCACCGAGCAGTGTTCCGTAAGCAATCGAATATGGCATGTCATGTGCTTCAAGAATGCTGATGACAGCCTTGGCAACGTGATACAGTCTCCCGTGTATCATTTCAGGTGTGGCACTAATCTTTGTCATACCCTGTCACCATACATCTTCTCGTAATAGTTCTGGTATTCACCGCTGATGATCTCTTCCCACCAGTCACGGTTATCAAGATACCATTTGATAGTCTTTTTGATACCGTCGGCAAACTTCGTCTCAGGAAGCCAGCCGAGTTCATTGTGGATCTTTGTGGGATCTATCGCATAACGCATATCGTGGCCTTTGCGGTCGGTAACATACGTGATCAGCGATTCGGGCTTGCCCAGTTCCTTGCAGATGAGTTTGACGATATCTATATTCCTCATCTCGTTGTGTCCGCCAACGTTATATACCTCGCCTACGGTTCCGTTGTGGATTATCAGGTCGATAGCCCTGCAGTGGTCCTCGACATAGAGCCAGTCACGGACATTCAAACCCTCGCCGTAAACCGGAAGCGGCTTGTCGTTGAGGCAGTTCGCGATCATAAGAGGAATGAGTTTCTCCGGGAAATGATAAGGACCGTAGTTGTTTGAACAGCGTGAGATCGTCACAGGCAAACCGAAGGTGCGGTGATATGCCATAACGAGAAGATCTGCACCGGCCTTTGATGAGCTGTAGGGTGAACTGGTATGAAGAGGTGTCTCCTCCGTAAAGAACAGATCAGGACGGTCAAGCGGAAGATCTCCGTAAACCTCATCTGTTGATACCTGATGATATCTCTTGATACCGTATTTCCTGCATGCATCCATAAGGACACTGGTACCGATGATATTTGTCTGAAGGAAGATCGAAGGATCTTCAATGCTTCTGTCAACATGGCTCTCAGCAGCGAAATTTACAACAATATCAGGATGTTCCTCTTCAAAAAGCTTATAAACGCCTTCCCTGTCACAGATATCCAGTTTGACGAATCTGAAATTTGGTTTATCCATCACACTCTTTAAAGTGGAAAGATTGCCGGCATAAGTCAGCTTGTCAAGACAGATGATCCTGTAATCAGGATGGGCATCAAGCATATGAAAAACGAAGTTTGAACCTATAAATCCTGCTCCGCCGGTTACGATAATTACCATACTGTTCTCCTGCTAAATAAATAATTATTTGACTGCACTAAGTAATTTTATACTACTCGTCCTGATAAACAAGTTGCCCTGATGAGAGATAAATCATTCTCCTGGCGGTTCCGTCTATGCAAAATACATAGAATACTTTTCAAAGATCATGTTTTCGAGAGGCTTAAGATAATCCCGCAGATCCTGTCAACATCCTCAAGCGCAAGATCAGCATAGATAGGAAGCGTCAGTACGCGTTTGGAAATATCAAGGGCAACCGGTGTGGCTTCAGGATCAAACCTTCCCTTATAACAGTCAAAGGCTGTCGTAATCGGATAGAAATACTTTCTTGCGAAGACTTTATTATCCTCAAGTTCCTTATAAACCTCGTCCCTGTCTGCACCGAATACTGCCTTGTCAAAAACAGCCGGGAAATAAGCATAATTTGGAGTAACATCCTCCTGTGCAGGACAAAGCGTCAGACCTTCTTTTCCTCCCAGAAGTTCTCTGTATCTCGCATAGACAGCACTGCGCTTTTTTATCTCATCCGCAAGATGTCTTAAGTTGCAGATTCCCATTGCCGCGCAAAACTCATTCATCTTGGCATTGCCGCCGACATATGCGACCTCTTCAGGTCCGTGAATACCAAAATTCTTAAGATCCTTGAGGCGCTGCTCCAGCGAATCATCGTGATAACAGACGGCTCCGCCCTCAATGGTGTTAAAGACTTTTGTTGCATGGAAACTGAACATTGACGCATCACCAAAGCCGGCAACGCTCTTTCCCTTGTATGAGACAGCAAAAGCATGAGCAGCATCGTAGATTACTTTAAGCTCATGTTTTCCGGCAATCTCAGCGATCTTCTCAACATCACAGATATTTCCGTAAACATGCACCGGAAGAATGGCAACGGTCTTTTCCGTGATAAGCTCTTCTATCTTGTCCGCATCGATCGTATAAGTAACAGGATCGATGTCGCAGAATACAGGAGTATATCCGCTTCTTACGATCGCATGTGTTGTGGAGGCAAAAGTAAAAGGTGAAGTAATGATCTCTCCGCCCTTCGGAAGACCAAGAGCCTCCAGGATATTCTCCAAAGCGAGGTGACCGTTGCAGTAGAGCGCAACGTGCTTAACACCGAGCATAGACTCCAGTTCCGCCTGAAACTGCTTATGCTTTACACCCATGTTAGTAAGCCAGTGGGAATCCCACAATTCCTTTATCTCATTTGTGTATTCCTCTATATCAGGCATCGAGGATCTCGTTACCAGTATCTCATCCATATCACATTCTCCAATCGATCAGGCTCTCTATCATATCAAGATCATAGACAGGAATGCCCAGTTTATCATGAACATCTTTGCGCTTCGAGAAAGCATCATCAATAAAGATCACATCTTTGCCTGTTATATAATCACTCTTGTTGTGATCAGCAGGTATATGAATTATCTCTGCGAACAGGTCTTTGGATATCTTAAATCTCTCAAGTGAATCATAGATATCTTTCTCGTGCATAGTAAGCAGCACTACAGGGATGCCCTTGTTAAAGCACTGGTAAACAAAGGCCAGTGCCATTATGTTGACTTTGTCATCCAGATAAAGCGTATCATCAAAATCAAGATACACCTTATCGTACTTTACACTCGTCTGATAGCGGCTTATAAAGGCACGGTCAAGCAGGATATCCTGATTATTATTGATAATATCGACATCATATCCCAGCAAATCGAAAATCGTGAGCATAGGATAATTGATCCCGAGATTTCTGGTCGTTCCCATCGTTCCGGGAATCCTCGGGGATATCTCAAGGAGCCTGTATTCACCCGAAGTATTGCGCTTCAGCTGGAAGAACCATGCACCGCTGAAGACCATCTTCGAATTGATCTTCTCCGCAATGATCTTTACCTGCTCATCAAGCGGAATGATCCTGCTGCGGACAGCAATTCCGGATCTGATACGTTCTCTCCTTCTTATGATCGAAGACCTGAGCACACCGTTCCTGTCAGTAAAGCAGTCAACAGTATATTCATCTCCGGGAAGATACTCGCAGATAACATACTGCTCATCACCCGACAGCAGAAGGTCCAGTTCTTCACGCGATGTGACCTTCATTGCACCTTCTGCTCCCTGTCCAACGGCAGGTTTGCAGAAAACAGGATATTTATCGATATCATCAGCTGAAGGATAAGTTCTCGGAATGAAATCCTCATCTTTGAAGAACTCATAAGTTTTTGTCTTTGAACGGCATGTATCAACAGTTTCCAGCGGGGAAGTGACAACTTTTGCATGGAGCTTGTCCTGCGCCTGTGTCAAAGCCAGGCACGCACTGTCATGGGCAGGATATATGAGGTCGATACCGTATTCATCGATCACCTTGTTAAAGGCATCGACAAATCCCGGATCACTCGGATAAGGCACTCCTTCAATGTAGTTTTTGAATACAAATTCGGCATGGCAAGATATGCTGCTGCATCCATACAGTTCAACAAACTTGGAATATTTCAATGCATTATGTATCTCGAATGCGATCTCCGTTCCGGCCGGAAATATGAGCACCTTCTGCTTCATCATTAACTCTGCTCCTTCTTACCAATAATACTCTTTATCACATCCAACAGATAGTCAAAACTCTCCATTTTGAACAGCTTCGCACCAAGAGTATATATTGCAACGCCAAGCGGGACCTGTATTGCAAGTGTGATATATTCGTTCATTCCGAGGAATCCCACACAGTAGACTATCCCTCCCATTACCCAGGCAAGTATTATCGAAGGAAGGATATCTTTGAGCTGTTCCAGATAACCGTAGTTTATGAGTTTCTTATTCGGCCAGGAATTTATGATCTGGCATATAAAGTCACTTACGAGCAATGACAGCGTGATCGCAAAGACTCCGTACCACATCGATATCAGGAGAAGTGATATTCCGACTATCTTCTTGATGACCTCGAGCTTAAGGAATATATCACTTCTTCCAAGAGCCTTTATCGCATTGAGGTTGGACGTATGGATCGGATAGAAGGTATAACTGATGCACAGGATCACCATATACGGCACCAATGGCAGCCAGACATCCGGAAGGATTACCTTGACAATGGAAGTAGAGCAGCATGCAAGACCTGCCATCATTGGAGCCATCAGGAAGATACTCGTCTTCATGGCCCTTCGCGTCATGCTCTTTACGCGTTCCTTATCATCCTGAACGCCTGACATTGCGGGGAAAAGAACACTGTCTATGGATGTGTTGATATTCGCAGTAATGAATCCGGGGAACTGGTTTGCCCTGTCATAGAACGCCAGATCCTCTTCTGTATATTTCTTGCCGATGATGAGCGCACGGAGCTGGGTATAGCCTGTATCCAGGAGACTCGATAACAGAAGCTTCCAGCCGTATCCGAACAGAACTTTAAGTCTCTTGAACGAGAAATAAAACTCTGGTTTCCACTTTACAGTTATCCACAATATGATGGTATCGATCGCAGTATTTGAGACCGATTGGATAACCAGTGCCCACATGCCGTATCCCTTGAGGGCAAGAATGATCCCGGCAACAGCCGCAAATATGGTTCCGCCCAGAGTCGAGAAGAAAAATCTCTTGAACATAAGGTTTTTAGAGACATAGGCTATCTGAACATTCTTGACTCCGGAGATAATGATCGTAAGACCAAGCACCCTTATGATGGGAGTAAGTGACGGATCCTCATAGAAATTTGCAAACAGAGGTGCAGTAAAGAACAGAAGCGTGTACAGGATTGCACAGAAAACGATATTGAAAAAGAATACCGTCGAGAAATCCTTGTTGTCGGAGTCTTTTTTCTGGATCAGTGCATTTCCCAGACCGCTGTCAACAAATACCTGAAGGATCGTAATAACTACAAGAACCAATGCAATTGATCCGAACAGATCGGGATCCAGCACATTAGCCAGGACCAGGGATACTATAAGCTCTACGCCCTTTGCTCCGACACGCTCAAACAGTCTCCAAAGGAAACTGTTCATTACCTTGTTGCCTGTAACGCCCTTCTCCATACGCTTTACCTTTTAAACAGTATCAAAAGTCTCAGATGCACTCTGGAGAGAAACAGTCTGAAAAGCTTTTTGGATATGGTCTTGTGGTATTTTCTGCCGGTATCGGTATCGAGTTGTTTAAGCCCGGCCACAAGTTCTTTTATGAAGGCCAGGTTTGCCCTCCTGTTCTTCTCGGAAGAAACTGACCAGGAACCAGGCACCGACACACGGTAAACCGACATATTATCAGGAAGATAAAGCATTCCGCCTTTTATTGAACCGCTTATCTGATAGGTATAATCCAGAGGGCATACATCAACGAACTTTCTTCTCTCGGTAAGGATCTCTCTTCTTACAAGGATGGAGTTTGTAGATACAAATGCACCTCCGCCTTCAATAACTTTCTCAACGGGGATTACAGTCATTTCCTTTCCGTGTTCGACTGCTCCGGTTACAGTCCCGTCGGATGCATTGATGAGCGTTGATGCGTGCACACAGATATCTGTTTCAGGGTGAGATTCCAAAGCATCGTGCTGTTTCTGAAGCTTATCAGGATCAGTCCAGTAGTCATCACCCTCGCATAAAGCAATATATTTACCCTTTGAACGTCTCAGCTGAAATACATCCGTGATCCAGACATCTTTTGAATACTGATTTTCTTTCTGATAGATGGGCTTGATTATATCCGGATATTTCGCTTCGTATTCACGGATGATGTCCGCGGTGTTATCAGTCGATGCATCATCATGAATCAGGACCTCATACTTAAAGCCCGTTCTCTGCATCACAAAACCGTCCAGCGCGTCCCTGATGTACTTGCCGTGGTTATATGCGTTGCATATTATGCTTACTTCGACATCACTGTTCATTCAGTTCTTTCTCCGATCAGTTGCCGGCGGAAGAATTCAGGTAATCCATGAAATTCTCTTTGTTCTCAAGTGCTGTAGTGGTCGGTCTTCCAAGATCTTCTCTTGCCCCGATCGAGCACTTGACTTCAATAAGGCTCAGTTCATTCCTTTTTTTCGCTGATTCAAGTTCCTTATCGAGATCATCGAAATTATCAACGCTGACAGCGTTTGGATATCCGCATGCTTTGGCAACCGCCACAATATCAATGGAGTCCGCAACGGTCGGCATTCCGCCTACAGTCTCATGTGCACTGTTGTTAATGACGACATGAATAAGATTTGAAGGTTTATTTGCACCCAGAACCGCCATGGATCCCATGTGCATAAGAACTGCACCGTCACCGTCCACGCACCAGATCCTCATGTCAGGTTTGTTGATGGCAACTCCCAGAGCAATAGATGATGAATGACCCATTGATCCGACTGTCAGGAAGTCATACTTGTGTGACTGCCCGTTCGCTACCCTGGTCTCGAAAAGTTCTCTTGAAGCCTTGCCCGTCGTTGAAACGATCGGATCCTCACCTGAGGCCTTCACGATATGCTGGATAATCTCTTCACGGACCATTTTGTTCTCATTCTTGTATTCGACTTTGCCGTCAAATGTAAGGGCTCCCTTGCGGATAACAAAAGCAACATCTTTGCCCTTTGCAAGGATATCCCTGAAGCCTGCCATAGCAGCTTCTGCTTCTTCATCAGTTGTGTCTTTTCCAATGATAAATGTTGCTATATCCATATCCTCAAGGAGTTTGACTGTTACCTCACCCTGATAGATATGCTGCGGCTCATCGTGTATGCCAGGCTCACCGCGCCAGCCTACGATAAAGACCATAGGGATCGCATAGACCTTGTCATTTAAGAGTGACGCAACAGGATTAATGATGTTGCCCTCACCTGAATTCTGCATATAAACAACCGGAACTTTGCCTGTGGCAAGGTGGTAGCCTGCTGCCAGAGCCGTGCAGTTGCCCTCGTTTGCGGCGATCACATGATGATGCGGATCTATCCCGTATTCAGCCATCAGATAATTGCAAAGAGCTTTCAGCTGGCTGTCCGGAACTCCCGAATAGAAATCAGCACCTATTATCTCTACAAGTTTTTCAACCTTCATATTCTTCTCCGATTCCGTTCTTTATCACAACTCATCGATTAATGTGATTATATCTTTGATAGACATAAGTCTGTCATCGACCTCTTTAGCCCTGTGGTATCTCAGGATATCCTCAGCCGTTTTCTGCATTGCAGGGAACGCACTCCTTGTAAGCTGATTTGCGTAAATAACTATATTTACACCGTGCTGGGCAAGTTCTTCCTCAGTAATGATATTAAAGCTCGACGGAACAACAACGATAGGAGTCTCCTTATTATCTGCCCTGAACTTGTCACAGAACTCCAGGATCTCAGCAGGATCCTTCTTTCTGCTGTGGATCATTATGCCATCGGCACCAGCCGCAACGAATGCATGTGCACGTTCAAGCGCATCCTCCATTCCCTGCTCGAGGATAAGACTCTCGATCCTTGCAATGATCATGAAATCATCCGTAAGCTGTGCTTTCTTTCCTGCAGCGATCTTGGCACTCATCTCTTCGATGGTAGCCTGAGTCTGCTTGACCTCGGTACCGAAGAGCGAATTCTTCTTAAGACCTTTCTTGTCCTCAATGATAACTGCCGACACGCCCATTCTCTCCAGTGAACGGACAGTATATACGAAATGCTCTGTAAGTCCGCCTGTATCACCGTCAAAGATTATCGGCTTTGTCGTAACTTCGGTAATATCGTCTATCGTTCTGAATCTTGATGTCATATCAACGAGTTCGATATCAGGTTTGCCCTTTGCAGTGGAATCGCAGAGCGATGAGATCCACATGGCATCGAACTGGTCGAGTCTGCCGTCATGCTCAACTATGGTCTTCTCAACGATAAGACCGGTAAGACCGCTGTGTGCCTCCATCGCCTTGACGATAGGTGTGAGATGGATCAGCTGGCGAAGACGCTTTCTTCTGTACTCAGGCATGGCCAGCTTTTCCCTGAGCTGCATATCGATCTTCCTGACCTTCTCGTTGTATGTGTAGGGAATGTCGACCATTTCCCCTCCATACGCTTCAATAAGACCCTTAACATGGTCATATATCGACTTCTCAGGACCTTCTTTCCAGTTGTCACCATGAAGGACATAGTCAGGCTTTATAAGAGCGATGACGTCGTCATACAGCATGTCATTCTGGATCACGACTTCATCCACACCCTCTATGCTCCTGTAAAGCTTAAGCCTTTCCTCCTGGCTTATGGTCGGGAATTTGTTATAGCGGATCGATGCCTCATCAGAAAGACAGCCGATTATAACGCGGCCTCTCTTCTTAGCCTCGTTGATGATGTTCAAATGACCTTCGTGAATGACATCCGTGCAAAAACATGTATAAGCAGTCTTCATATCATTTTCCTCAATTCTTGTAAGTTACGGGGATCTGAACTCCGGTCGATTCAAGGGCTTCCCTGAATACAACAAAGAAATCTTTGATATCATCTTCGTCTATAGCACCGAGAGAGCAAAGACGGAAAGTATTAGTAGTGCTGATCTTTCCGGGATAAATCGTAAATCCTCTCTCATAGCAGTAATCGTGAACCTTCTCAAAGCTCCAGTTGGGATCATCAGGATAGATGGCAGATGATACTAATCCGGCTCTCCATTCAGGTTTGATGACCTGTTTGAAACCAAGTTCATCAAGGCCGTTGTTTATGGCATTGAACACGCGTGTGTGGCGTGCCCATTTCGCTTCCTCACCCTCGTTCCAGTATTCCTTAAGCGCCTGGATAGTCGCATATATCGTCTGTACCGGAGGCGTGAAATGCATCTCGCCTGTCTTCTCAAAGCATTCGTACTGCAGATAAAGATTGCAGTAGTAACTTCTCTTCGGGAAGTCTTTGGATGCTTCGATGATTGCCCTGTTTCCAACAACAAAAGAAAGTCCCGTAAACGACATCAAACCCTTCTGAGCAGATGCCATACAGAAATCGATGTTGTCTTCCTCAATATTAATAGGTCTCATGGCATAGGTCGATGTGGTATCAACCGTGAATATTGCATTGTACTTGTGAACAAGAGCACCTATCTCTCTTATGGGATTCAGTATGCCTGTTCCGGTCTCATTGTGTGTTGTGTGAACCAGCCCGATATCGGGATTCTCTTTCAGTGTCTTCTCGACAACATCAAGGTCAGGTCTCTCATCCACAGGGAACTTCAGATCGATATAAGGAAGGCCGTAATACTGACATATCTCGACCGCCCTTGAGGAATAAGCGCCGTTGTTGATAACAAGGACCTTCTTTCCTTCAGGCAGCAGGCTGTTGACGCATATGTCGATGTTAATAGTGCCTGAACCGCAGAACAGCACGCTCGTATATTTCTCAAGATCCCCGTGAACAATTTTGACGAGGTCTTCACGGATTCCCTTCATAAGTCCGGCAAATTCTTTCTCGCGCGGACAGATATCAGGAACGACCTGGGCATACTTTACCGTATCCGTTGTCGTGGACGGACCGGGATTAAGAAGGATATTTCTCTTTACTGGATCCATTTTCGTTACACTCCATCAAACATCATATGTGGGATCTATCTTCTTGAGTTCCTTGAAGGTATCTATCTCAACGATATCCTCATCAAAGCACTCCCGTACTTCCACTGCATAATTCTTCTTCCTGTAAACAAGAGGGACCTGTTCCCAGTATCTCTCCTTGCCGCCTGGTGTCGAGAACACATCGGGAATATCCTTGGCAAGCTTCTTTCCGTCCTCTTCATTCCAGTAGCTTATGCCAACCATCTGCCAGCAGTCTTCCCCGCCAACTTTCTCTTCAACGATAACTCCGTCCTTGACCTCAAAACACCAGTCATCCGTGCGGTCTTTTCTGATGGCAAGGAAGTCTGAAGTATAGTGATATTTCGTGATTATCTTGTGATTTGATAAGAGCAGGTCTGCCTCAAAAACATAGGCGTTGGAAAGCAGTTCCTTTGCAATCATGGAAGAGCTTATGTTATTTGCCTCATTATAAACGGGATTCTCAAGGAACCTGATCATAGGATACTTGTAAAGAAGCTGATCGAACTGCTCCGCAAGATATCCGCGGACAATATAGATCTCTTCGATACCGGCTTCAAGACAGGCATCGATAAGGTGATCGATGATCCTTGTGCCCTTTACTCTGACAAGCGGCTTGGGAGTATTAAAGGTTATGGGAACAAGCCTGGAACCGAATCCTGCCGCGATAAAGATGGCTCGCTTCGCTCTGTAAGGTTCAAGAGCGTTCATTCCGTCTGCAGTAATGCTGCCATTTGAAACAAGTCCTGCATCCGTGAGTTCCTTGACCGCCCTGTTGACCGTACCGAGGCTGTGGCCTGTAAGTTTTTCAATGTCTCTCTGCGTTAAAGGACCGGATTCCAAAGCCATCCTCTCCAACACGTCAAACTGTTTTCTAGTAAGATTCATAATAACTCCTGATGTTTAATATTGACACATTATCGCACCGATATTGAACACACGTCAATCTTTTTAATATAAATGCCACATTACTGCACCATGTTAATCCGCAGGATATTGCAATTTGGAAGGTTGAATGTATAATTTGAGGCGTCCAAGGCGGAGTGTGATTCTCCGACCGGCGGTAAGCGTCATAGCGCAAGCCCGCAAGCCTCATAAATCATTAAGGTGAGGTTGACCCGGTGGGATTCCGGGGCCGACGGTAAAGTCCGGAAGAAAGGAAGTGTATTTTCTATGACTGAAACCCATGTAACCGTTAAGACGGATTCCCGTTCTGCACGCAAGATCATGATCCGCAGGATCGCTGCCTGCGCCATTCTGACAGCGATGGCTGTTCTGCTTATGTATCTTGAGATTCCGCTCCCGTTTATGCCGGTATTCCTTAAGTTTGATTTCGCCGAACTTCCGGTTCTTATCGGAACATTTGCACTGGGTCCCGTCTGGGGGATCGTGATCGAGCTTCTCAAGAACCTGATCCACCTGCCTGTTACACAGACCATGGGTATCGGTGAGCTGTCGAACTTCATCACCGGGGTTATCTATGTCGGAACAGCAGGTCTCATTTACCGCAAATTCCGCACCAAAAAAGGCGCAGCAGCCTCAATGGCCATAGCAACACTTGTACTTGCCATAGTCTCAGTACCCGTCAACGCTTTCATCACTCTTCCCTTATACGGTTCCATAATGAACTTCCCCATTGAAGCCATCATCGGAATGAGTGCTGATGCAAACCCGCTCGTTAAGGACAAGATCTCTCTCCTACTGGCCGTGTTCGTTCCTTTTAACCTTTTCAAGGGAACTGTTGTCGGAATCATCACATTCTTCGTTTATAAGCCGATCTCCAAACTTATCAACAGGACTTACGACGAGACACACATTAAAGAGAAAGCCTGAACTAAGGACATCAGCTGTTCTGATCAGACATTAAGACAGGCTGAGGTGTGATCTATACTCAGTTAATTCCTTTGGTGACAGTGAAATAGTTTTTATACTATTATCCCTGTTCACCATTATCAACTGTGCCTGATTTTTCGACACTACCATTTACAGCTGTCTTTCTCTTTTTATGATCAACAACGATTAATACAACGCAGCCAATAAAAGCTGTTCCAAACAGATACAAGCCATAGTCAAGCCATGCCGGGAAGAATCTTAATTCATATGTGTGGGAACCTTCAGGCGCATTTACAGACATGAACAGATCCAAAGTTTTTTCTATATCAGCCTTCTGTCCGTCGATGTAACAGGTCCAGCCTTCGTCCCAGGGGATCGTGAACAGGATCACCTGGCCTTCTGATGCTGTAAAAGAACCCTTCAGGCAAGTTTCTTTCTCAACATTTACAGAGATGTCTCTTGCATTCAATTCTTTTGCATATCCGGCGACCAGGCTGTTATCTGCCACTGCATATACCATTTTGGATCCAAAACTCATAAGGGCGTCCCCAGGCTTCTGACCCTCTCCGACCGTCTGTGTATCGGTTACAGTATCTCCTTCCTGATAATAGCCGATATATTTCATGGTCAGTTCACTGCTTCCGTTTGAAGAATCAGGAACAGAAGTATCACAACGGTATATAGGACCAGTTTTCGATGCAACAAATGAAGCTTCAATATATGCTTCACCGGAAGCATCATACTGGACACCATTGCGTATTTCTTCACTTGTGACAGTCATTAATCCTTCAGGATCCTGATATGTAAAAGTAACATCGTCCTGAATGGTAAAGATATCTCCGTCAAGCCCGGTCATGCTCTTCCAGACATCGTTTAGATTCTCGAACACATTATTTCCCATCTCAATGCTCTCTATCTCACGGTTTGACAGAACAGCAATTTCCAGAGCATTCTCATTTAAATAAATGTAATTTTCTCCGGCAGCAGATATCTGTGCATAATCTTTTTCTTCAGTGATATCTTCACGTGAGGCGGTAATATACTTCAGACCAAGAAGAGCGTCAGTTGCAGCCGGTGCACCGGTCTGGTACCAGTGCCTCATACTGTGCCAGTTTATTCCCAGCCTGTTAAGCTGCTGATGAATAAACTTCCTGTCTCCGGGACCGGAATGGGTAACTCCGTTATAACCATACTGAACAGGATCAGAAGAATAGCCGCCAAGATCCGTTTTGTCTTTTTCCATCCGGAAGAAACCGCTGTCAAACGATCTGATCGCATCCACAGAACCACTGGCGGACTCGAGATTTGCCAGATACTGCGTCTGATCCATTTCCCATTCTCTGACATTCAATATTGATATTGCAAAATTGGCAAAAAGGTTCATCGACAACGGCAGGACAAGCAGCGCCGTCAGATAAACTTTTTTCTGGCTGCGCTTCTTGTAAAACTTATAGATGACATACATCGTAAGCATCAGCGCAAGATCCAATACCACTAATCCGCCGCTTATAAATTCATAGCTGACAGAGAATATAACTACTGTTGAGGCCAGAATGATAAGCCCGCATTTTCTGATGTCTTCCCCGTCCAGTTCATCAATATATCCGAATTCCTCGGCTGCCAGCAGTATCAGAAAGAATGTGAAAACAAATGAGTATCTGTAATTGAACCAGTTGGTGTGCGTGCCGCCGTGCATCAGTTTTGTGAATACAGAAACATAGAAGGTCAACAGATAGAAGCCAAGAACAAAGCCTGCGGCCTTTCTCCTGCGGATGTCTATCTTCCTGTTGATAAAGAACAGAATGACCAGACAGACCACAAGAATCCCGCAGAATATGAACGGCAGACCATCTTCTAATTCATCGCAGCTGTTTGCTCCGGAAAAGAGTTTTGAGAATATCTGGATAAAAGGCATATTCTCATCGAAAAGCAATCCTCCCTTATCCTGATCGATACGCCCTCCTGAATATGCTTTTATCGCCGGCATCCACACCGGAGCAGCAAGCAATCCTGCAATCACAGATGATATTGACCACTTAAGGATAATGCTCTTTCTGTCGCATTCAGACGTATACAGATATGCCCCGAAAATAATTACCGAAGCAACACACAGCATAAACCCGAAGTAGAAACTGAAGAATATCGATAAAGCCAGGGAAACGATATAAAGAAGCGGTGATCTGCCTCTGAAGATCTTCCTGAGTCCTAAAGCTATCAGAGGAAGGAACTGGGGGCCGATGAAGAAGAAGAAATGGAAGCAGTAAGCCACATTAAAACCCATGAGGGCATAACTTGTGGAAAACAGCAGATTGCTTAGATCATGCCCTCTTACATCAGCCAGCAAAAGATACATTGTCACGCCGCAGATGCAGATATTGATAACCGTTATCCACGTGAAGTATTCCGTCATATTCTCCGGCGTTGCAAAGAAAGTGAGAAGCGTAACCGGTGTTATTCCGCCCCAGGCCAAAAGGCTCCATTCATTTCCTCCGAGGCCGTTCTTAAAAGAATAAAAGAGGTTCTCCTGCCCGTGCAGAATCCTGCTGAAATTGGAGAAACTTCTTACATAAAGCGTCCCGTCACTTATGGCCAGATTATGGCTGCCAAAAGGTGTTATCCCAAGAACAAACAGTGCGGCTATGACAAGAATACATGGAAGCAGAAAAGAGAGAAGCAAATAAATGACTTTGCCGTCTCCGGTCTTTATCTTCAATTTTTCATCCGTAAATGATTCCATCGAAGGCTGCTCCTGAATTTTCCGGAATTATCTTCTTCCAACCGCATTCTCAGCGATAATCCCTATTGACTTGACCGATTGGGGCCACTCGGGATGCGCTATGGGAAAGACGTGATGCATCTTAAGATCGCCTTCATTTTTCGCCTCATAGTATAGAGCATTATCAAAATGTTCTTTAAATGCCCTGTCCTGCTCACGAAGGAAATCTTCTTCACCGGTGATTATCGCTATCCTGAGATCGCTGTCCCGTTCCGCGATCAGACCGAGATCATACGCGTAGTCAGGAAGGCGCTGCGTATCTGTGCGGTCATCGATGCGGTTCTCAAAATATAACCCCGGAAAACCCTTTGGATGGTTCTGGATCCCGGGACAGATAAGTCCTGCGGATTCGACTGTACCTTTGGGTTTCTCGAAAACCCACATCCTGTGTGCTATATGTCTGCTCCTGGCAGCAATAGCCACCATGTAAGCAAGATATCCTCCCGCTGAATCACCAACGGTGTGAAACTTTTTGAACCCGTACTTTATATAAACAAAATTGATCGCTTTGAATATCTCCGTAATTATCTGCGGGAGTTCAGCTTCCGGCATTAACGTATAGTCAACATTGACAACGGGGATTCCGGCTTTGATCGCCAGATGCATGCCGAAATTCTGATCAAGTTTCTTGAACCCGTAAACAAAAGCACCGCCGTGGATCAGTATGAAGCATTCTCTCGCGCCGACACAGCCGAACGGTGTATAGACATCCAGTTTGAGAGGCTTGGGGCCGTCCTTGTAAGTAATGTCCATCTCCGTTTTGCATCCCGCAGGAAAAACCTCATTCTCAAGTCTGGGCGTATCAAAAGCCGTACAGTTCCTGATAAAGATCTGCCTTTCCTTCTCTGCTTTGTGCCGGATGAAAGAGTTGAACAAGGGAAGCCTCCTTCCTTATGTCACTTCTTTTTAAAAGAAATGGGCTTTGTCCTCGGTGTTACCAGACCTAATATGATCCAGAAATAAGGTGCAACGTTCATAACACTGCTGCTAATGAGTGCCTGTGAAATATAAGCAACAAACACACCGAAGAAGATCCACAAAAGACTGCGTCTGACGTCATTCTTCTCACTGAATATTGCCTTAACTGAACTTACAGTAGCATAGATAAGAAGCGCCAAATAGTTGATGAGTGCAAATACACCCTGAGTTGCAAGTGTGTGGATATATTCTGAGTGACCCTTACTCTGAACATACATACCTTTTTGCCAGCCGGGCTGTTCCCTGAATGCTTCCGCAAGATTATCGAGTCCGATACCGGTGAGCCAGTGGCGGGGAACACTTGAGAGTGCCGCTCTCCAGATATCACCTCTTCCGTTGCCGAAGTCACCTGTCTGAGTTATCGATGTTGTATCTTCAACAGTCTGCTCCAGCTTATCGGTGATAGATGATTCCAATATGATATTGAGAATGATCACCGCAATGTATCCGATGATCATTGTGATGAAGTCGATCGTGATCTGTCTCAATGAATCCTTATCGATAGCGCCTTTGTTCATAACGATAAGAGAAACGATATACATCAGGATCATGGCTCCGAGTCCGACCCAGGCAAGACGTGCCATGCTTGAGATCATTGTATAGAACATGAGAATTGACAATGCGAAGAAAACCCACTTTGCCGCTTTCTTTTTGAAGAGTTTTGAGCTCATTATAAACAGTCCTGAAGTGGCTGCTGTAAGAACACAGGAAAGCGTTCCGTAGAAATTGGTATTCTGAAGCAATCCGTATGCTGCCGTATAACCCGGACGGTCAGCCTCGTACAGACAGTAAGCTATCTCTATTCCGCGTGTCTGAAGGAATGCGACCGTTCCCTGGATAAGTGCAACGATTGCATAAGTGAATATGATTTTCCTGCGGAGTTTGGTATCTTCGATCATGGAACCGGCATAGAAAAGCCCATAGTAGCAGAGGAAATGCAGCGGGTGTTCCATATAGTATCTGAAACCGTCAGAGAACACTCCAAAATTCTTCGAGCAGAACATCGATACAAGCATAAAGAACATAAGCGTAAAGTAGAAGATGTCTGCCACATAAAGTTTGAACTTGCCGGACACTGCTCTGGATATAAAAGAGAGAACAACAAAGGCAGTCAGGATGATGCCGAATAACCCGACAATATAAGGCTGGCAGTAGGAAGGATACATAAACCTGAAAGCCTTGATTTTGGAACTCTTCAGAACCTCATTAATGATCTCTGCCACCGGCAGGAACACGAGCAGTACCATTGATATATAACAGAACACTTTGTCGGAAGCGATCTTAGCAAGCACGGGTGTTTTTGCTTTTACTTCTCCAGTCATCTCCATACCTCTTGTACACAAAACATTTATTTATCTAAATTATTATAAAGAACTTGCATTTCTTTTGAAAGTGCGTAAACATTCACGCTGTTACTTGTTATATAATTGTCACGAAAATCAAAAATGGAGATTCTGATATGTCACAAGACTTGCCCCGCGAACATTTATCAAAACTCGTCGCATCCTTTATGACCTATTCCGCAGGACACCTTCCTGACGATGTAAAAACACGCCTTGCACAGATGAAAGAGATCGAGAATGAGGGATTCTCACCGGACATCTATAACGTAATGGAAAAGAATATGCAGCTTGCGGATTCTTTGAAAAGGCCATCGTGCCAGGATACCGGTATTCCACAGTTTTTCGCGCGCGTCGGATCGGGATGGCCCTATATGGACATCATTGAAGATGCGCTGATCGATGCTGTCAGGGAAGCTACAGCTTCGGCTCCGTTGAGACCCAATGCTGTCGAGGTCTTCGACGAGAAGAACACAGGCAACAACATAGGAACCCACAGTCCCTGGATCGACTGGGAGATCGTAAAGGACAGCAATGAACTTGAACTCTATTTCTATATGGCCGGAGGCGGATGCTCGCTGCCCGGATTCTCAAAAGTACTTATGCCCCTTGAAGGATACGAGGGCATCGCAAAAGCGGTTTTCGAGCAGATGACGACATACGGCGTAAATGCCTGCCCTCCCTGCCTCGTAGGCATCGGTATCGCCGGTTCTTCCGAAGTGGCTGCCAAGCTTTCCAAAAAGGCGCTCTTAAGACAGGTCGGTTCACACAACCCCAATCCAAAGGCTGCAGAGATGGAGAAGCTCCTCGAAGATGGACTCAACTCCATAGGACTCGGCCCCGGCGGATTTGGCGGCAAACTTTCTGTCATGGGCGTAAACATCGAGCAGGCATCAAGACACCCCGCAACACTTGCGATGGGTATGTCCACAGCATGCTGGGCTCACAGAAGAGCCGGGATCAGGATAAAGCCTGATTTCACCTACGATTTCTTCACACACAAGGGGGCAGTCTTATGAGCACTTTTGAATTTAAAACACCCGTATCTGATGAAGATATCAGGAAGGTTCACATAGGTGACGTTATTTACCTCACAGGCGACATAGTCACAGGAAGAGATGACGTTCATCACAGGGTAGTTATCTCCGGAAAAGAAGCACCTGTTGATCTTAAAGGCAAAGCGATATTCCACGCAGGTCCCATCATGAAGAAGATCTCAGCTGAAGGCGAACCTGATAAATACAAGGTCATCAGCGTCGGTCCAACCACTTCCATGCGTATGGAAAAGGCCCAGGCTGAATTCCTTGAGAAAACCGGTGTCAAGATCATAATCGGAAAAGGCGGAATGGGGCCAAAGACCACTCAGGGATGCATGGACAGCTGTGCCATTCACACCATTTTTCCCGGCGGATGTGCTGTTGTGGCAGCTGAAGAAGTCGTTGATGTTGAAGGTGTTGAGTGGCTCGATCTGGGTATGCCGGAAGCAATGTGGAGACTTAAAGCGGAACATTTCGGACCCCTCATCGTATCGATAGATTCATATGGAAACAATCTTATCGAGAACAACAAAAAGGAATTCAACACAAAGAGAGAACAGGCTTTGGAGAACCTCAAAGGCAAACTGTCCTTCATGGAATAAATATGTCTCCAAAGGTGCCTGCATCAACAATAAAATATCCAGATCTTAAAGCGCTCGTAAAAGAAGGCGTTAAACTTCTGATCTTCGATCTTGACGGTACGCTTCTTGATTCAATGAGCGTCTGGCATGATGTTGACAGGGAATTCCTTGGCCGCTACGGCTATGAAGTCACCCCTGAATATACCGATGTCGTAAAAAGAGCATCAATAGAGGACGCTGCAAGATATACCCAGACCAGATACCGCATTCCCCTAACCTGGCAGGAGATCGCCGGCACGTGGGAATCTATGGTCTATGATTTTTACAGATCGGAAGTAAACCTCAAAAAAGGAACCAGAGAATATCTGGAACAGGCAAAAAGGCTTGGTTTTCCGTTAAGCGTAACAACTGCCCTGTCACGCAAAAATGCAGATGCGGCTTTGACGCACACAGGTGTAAGAAACATGTTCGACTGCGTGATAACGCTTGAGGACCTTGGAGGCAGGATCGATAAGAGCTCTCCGGATATCTTTCTCCGTGTAACGGACTACATTTCCGCACATGGGACCAAAGTCGAACCTTATCAGGCGGTAGTTTTCGATGATGTCAGCGAAGCCATAAAGGGTGCAAGATCAGGCGGCTTTAAGACCTGCGCGGTATATGATGATATCGGCTGCGGAGGTCCCGGTATGTGGGAGCACTTCGCAGCCGTGTGTGACTTCTCTGTATATGAATTCTGAACGGTTCTTTTATTCCCTCCTTTTCCTTTACCCCCTATAATCTACGGCCTTAACTCAGATTCCATTTACAGAATTTCTATGCTTGTTGGATTATTCTTTTGTGGTCTCTTTACTTTCTTCCTTCTTATCCTCCTTTGTATCTTTCTTATCTTCAGATTTCTTTTCTGCCTCTTTTGCCTGAGCTTCCTTTGCAGCAAGAGCCTTTGCCCTTCTTGCTCTTCTCTTCTTGCGTGCTGAGAATACGATGATAAGAACAACTACTGCAATTATTGTCAGGAAGATAATTCCAGGGATTACCGCGATGATGCCTAACAGGAGATCCTCGAAGAACTCAACTGTGTTCTCCCACATATCCTCGAACTGCTTCATTACCCTCTCGCCGTATGTTACAACGTGAGCTTCCTCAACTTCCTTCTCCTCAAGAACTTCCTGCAAAGTAAGTGTTAATGTTGCATACTGAACCTGATTCTCGAGTACTCTGATCCTTGATTCTGAACTCTCAATCTGGTATCTGACATCCGTGAGTCTGTTCTGAAGGATGATGATCGTATCGAGATCTTCAGCCTTCGAGAGGAGTTCCATAAGCTGATCGTACTCAACTCTAAGGGATTCTATTCTTGACTTTGTATCAACATATTCAAGAGTTACGTCAGATGTTCCCTCGTTTGAGGACGTTACAGTGCAGCTGCTGCCGACTGTTGCGATAAGAGCATCAAGTTTGTCTGCAGGAACGCGCACCGTGTATACTCCCGTGCGGAGATCTTTGTTGTTGCCTGTTCCGCGCATCGATGAGTACTCGATGTAGCCTCCGAAAGCCTTGACCTGACTTTCTACATTAGATGCAACCTCAACATAATTTGTAGTCTCGGCTGTGATGGAAACAGTCCTTATCAGGAGTCGTCCCTTTGACGGATCGATATTGACGTCACCGACCGTGTCAGGAGCGCCGGATACAATACCGCCACTGCTTTCCTCATAGTATTCCTCATATTCGTAATCACCCATTTCATCCGGGTAACTGTTCACAAATCCCATGTCGCCTTTCAGGGTATCTCCGGCTGCATATTGCACTTCAGGAACCGCTTCGTTATGTGAACGGTCCGCCTCATTATTTTTCGTGCCGGAAGAGCATCCTGCTATCATTGATACTGCAAGAAGACCTGCGGTCATTGCTGCTAAAACTCTCTTTTTCATGTTCATTCCCTCCGTTTGGACATATGTCTTGTCCTGCGTTCTTACCTTAGATACAGACGGGATCCGCGAAATGTTGCACCTTGGCAAAACTTTTTTCCAAGCATGTTATCCCGTCAGTTCTTCCACAGGCAATGAAAATTCCAAGTGATATACTTACTTCTATGGATATCTCTATGACAGAACATGACCTCTGGGAATACCTTGCCAAAGAACGCCGCCCGATAGCCCTGTACGGCACGGGTGACGGTGCTGACAAGATCATTGCCGTGCTGGACCGGTACGGACTTAAAGATCTCGTTGGTTCTGTTTTCGCAAGCGACGGATTTGTAAGGGACAGAATGTTCCACGGCTTCAAAGTCACATCTTTTGACGGCTGCTGCAAAGCTTTAGAGGGGCAGGATTTCATTGTCCTAGTCTGTTTCGGCTCATCGAGACCGGAAGTCCTTGCCCGCGTGGATGAGATTGCTTCTGAAAGGGAACTCTATGTTCCGGACGTTCCTGTTTACGGAAATGTGCTGTTCAACCGTGAATTCTACGAAGAGAATATTGCTGCCATTGAAGAGGTTTATCCGCATCTGTCAGATGAGATCTCACGCAATTGCTACATCAGTTACATCAATTATAAACTGACAGGCAACATAAAATATCTTGCTCAATGCGAATCAGATCCCGACGATGAGTATACGCTCATAAACACCATATCCGGCGGCTGTTTTATAGATCTCGGAGCATACTGCGGTGATACGCTGAAGCGTTATCTTTATAAGTTCCCATGCATGAAGACAGCAATTGCCGCCGAACCGGAACCGCATTCATTTAAAAAACTGAAAGCCTGCGCGGAAGTTCTTGAGTCTGAAGGCTTTAATATCACATGCATCAATGCATTAGTTGGCAGAAGAACGGGGACGGAACAAGTATCAACCGCAAGAGGGCGCGGAACAAGAGCATTGCCCAACAGCAACGTCGAATTAAAGAACACCCGTCCGATCGATGTGGTGACCGTTGATTCTTTGGACTGCGGAAAAGCAGGCTTTATCAAGTTCGATATTGAGGGATCGGAAGCAGAAGCAATCGAAGGTGCCAGAGAAACAATATTAAGAGACCGCCCCGTCATGAAGATCGCCTGTTATCACAGGAGCGAGGATGTTTTCGCGCTTGTAAAGAAAGTCCTTGAGATCAGAAATGACTATAAAGTCTATATGCGGCACACAAGATGCATCCCCGGCTGGGATACGGATTTCTATTTTGTTTGATGAGGAAAAGATGAAGATACTTATCGTAAGTGATTCACACGGAACAAACGGACCGTTACGGACAGTAATTATGCGCGAGAATCCTGACATGCTGATCCATCTTGGCGACACGGAATATTCCCTGTCAGAGATAGCAGGCTGGGCAGGATCGCCCAAAACACCCTGCGTCTTCGTCAGAGGCAACTGCGACATCCCGTCACACGGCCGGGAATCAGCAAGGGATGTTGCCGTCTTTGATCTCAAAGGTCACAGGATCTACTGCACTCACGGCCATCGTCAGCGCGTAAATTACGGCCTTTTGACATTGTCACTCTCAGCTCAGGAACAAAACTGCGATATATGTATGTTTGGTCACACCCATGTCCCCTATGACAGTTACGGGGATGCAATATCGGCTTTTGACAGATTCTATGACACAGGGAACCCGTCAGGTCCGCGCATACTTAATCCGGGCTCAGTCTCATTGCCACGCGGCGGTTCAAAGCGCGGCTACATGATAATGGAGATGGAAGAAGACGGCAGATATGAAGTCTATTACCGGACGGTAGATTAAATATAGCTTAGCCTCAGACTAGACTGATGTCACAGTCCCTTATTTATCCATATTTGCAATGACGTGCATAACTATATGGAATATCCTGGTGATGCCGCCGGAACAGTCACCCTTCTCGACCGCGTTGCTGATAAGCATGGGATTATCGGTACCTATTACATCGACATCACAACTGATGAGATACTGAACCGTATCATCAAGATCGACTGTCCAGCAGAACACCTTCTTCCCTTCAGCATGCATCCTGCGCACAAGTTCAGGTGTGACATAAGACTCTTCGATGGAAATGTTGTCGGTATATTCGATATCCTCCAGTTCTCCAAGACCGATAAAAATGCAGTAAGCCTTTGTTATTGTCGGATCGAGTTCCATGATGCGCTTTATCCTTGATGCATCCTGGGCAATTACCATGACGTTGTCATGCATTCCCGTTTTATTGATGACTTCCAGGACGTGTTCCTCAAAATCAACATCATCAGGATTACCTTTGAGCTCGACCTGAACATGCATCTCATTCTCTTTTGCAAAAGTAAGGACCTCTTCAAGTGTGGGCACTGTGACATGTTCATAATTCCCGGGCATCCAGGACCCGAACTCACATTTCTTCAATTCATCAAAAGTGCAGTCATGGATTGAAAGATTCTGGCCTGTAACCCTTTTTATCGTTGAATCATGATTGCAGACTATTACCCCGTCCGATGTCTGATGGACATCAAGTTCGATCCACTGGAGATTCTCACTGGCGGCAAGTTCAAATGCGGCCATAGTATTCTCAGGAGCATTAACATTATCGCCGCGGTGTGCACAGACAAGAGGCATTTCCACATCTTCGAACAGGAATGAATATCTGTTGATCCAATAGATTGGCGTTACCGTAGCAAACACTGCAAGCGCAGCAAGGAAGATAATAACACCCTTTTTCGAAGCCTTCTTGGATTTGAAAGCATCTTTCGAGAGTGTGAGCATCATATCCTTCTCATCCACATAACGGTAGAACAATACGGCAAGTGCGGAATTGTTAACCGCCGGTGAGATAAGGCTCTTTAAGATCTGCCTGAGCACATAAGTGTACGTGCCGACATTCTCGGCCTTTAAGACTATGTTGTTGCTGTTGCCGAACATCCAGCTGGCAACTTCATTCCAGTTGATGATTATGATGGAAGACACAGAATTGATCGTGAAATTCAGAATGATCATAAGAAGGATCAGCGTCAGCAAAATCTCTCCGAAATGTCCTTTCCCGAGATGTCTTGATTCTTTGCAGCTCTTGATGAAGGATGTCTTCTGCATAACAAAACTGTTTATCGAGAAAAGATAAACCGTAAGGAACAGTACGATAAACAGATATGCCACTCTGTATACAACATTGAGACTTCTGGTATATTCGATCGTCTGGTTGACAAAGCCAGGCAGGATCAGTTTGAATGTCGAACTTGCAAGCGGAAAGACCTTAGTCATCGGGAAAAGCACCAGGATAAAAACTATCAGAAGCCAGTTCTTGGGATGAAGAGCTTTTCTGCAGGCCCTGAGCCCTGCCGCAAACATACTGAAAAGATTTGTGCTTCGCCCAGCCTGCCCCATCGAAAAGGCATGCAGGAGACCCGCGATCTCAAACAGCGAGAACAATGTGATAATGATCAGGAAAATAATGATCATGATGATCGACAACGGATTCAGCAGCACCTGCCTGAGATTTGAAGGGACAATATATGTTACCCCGCTGACCTTCATCATAAGCTGAACGAGAAGGTCTCTTAACAAAGATGTGGCCATGACCGTAAATACTGAACAGAGCAGGACGAATATCATTACTTCCTTGAAGCTCTGCCTGAACAGGAGCCAGACATTCAGTAAGAAAAGACGGAAACCCGAAAAAAATTCCACTGTCTGTGTCTTAATATGGTTCAGTAATTTTTTTCCGGATAACGGAACAGACATAATCTACGCTTTATCCTCAGGCTTTGTATTTCTTGACGTACTCCTGATACTTCTTCTCATCTTTGTCCTTACGCTGTTTAAAGTCATGCATGTATGTATCGGGATCGGTTGCCTCTGCCGATTTGAATCTGTACGCGATAGCAGCAATATTAAGGCTGTGTTCCGCGATCCTTACACAACTGTAGAGGATGTCGTTAAATACGAATCCCTGTTCAGTCGTGCATAC
This sequence comes from Saccharofermentans sp., assembly GCA_024683485.1. Taxonomy (GTDB): domain Bacteria; phylum Bacillota; class Clostridia; order Saccharofermentanales; family Saccharofermentanaceae; genus Saccharofermentans. Next base: position 50,401 of record JAIKYD010000003.1, read on the forward strand.
ACCGGCTGCAAGCCTCTCAACGTGATTTGCCTTGAACCTGTCGCACATCTCGCTTATGACGATCCTCAGAGGTCCTATATCTTCTGCATGTGCAGCATCAGTTGAGAGATAACAGTCAAGAGCCATCGTATAGATATCATGTACAGCAGGTATTACCCTGTTAAGTTCCGCTCTCGCCGCATCAGAGAATTCAAGATGCTTGGTCTCGATCTCTTCAGCCGAATCAGACAGATAGTTGGCATGGTCGGCAATTCTTTCAACTTCACCTATCGCCTGCAGGATCCTTGATGACCTGTTCTTATCTTCAACGCTCAGGTGCTGTGTAGTCGTAAGCTTCATGAGATACGAGCCCAGAAGGTCCTCAAATCCGTCAACACGCTCCTCGTTCTTCTTGATGAAATCGAAGTCGTTCGTGTTGTATCCGTTCAGGAGCATATTCATCGATTTGTCGAGACCGTCTTTTGCCTTGCCGACCATGTTGATCATCATGTTGCGGCACTCACCGACGGCGATCGGAGGTGTGAGCATAAGACGCTCGTCAAGCTTGAACTCCTGCTCCTCGTCTGTCTCTTTGACAATAAGATGTGCGATCTTTACAAGGAGTTTGCTGAACGGGAACAAAATAACAGTATTTGCAATATTGAATATTGAGTGGATCGCAGCAACGCCCACGATACTTACGGTGTTGTCCATAAAACCAAAATCAAATACCGCATTTACGCTATAGAAAACAATGAGCCAGATGACAGTTCCGAGAAGCTTGATCGTGACATGGATGACCGTAACTCTCTTTGCATCCCTGTTAACGCCTATGGAAGACAGAATGGCCGTCATGCAGGTTCCGATATTGGCACCCATGACAAGCGGGATAGCCATGCCGTATGTCAGCTGACCGGTCATTGAGATACTCTGCAGGATACCGATCGCAGCTGCGGAACTCTGGATTATGCCTGTTACGACCGCACCGGACAGGACGCCGAGCAGAGGATTCTTGAACGCAGTCATGATGGATACAAAGCTTTCCATCTCCTTGAGGGGCTCCATAGAGGCCGACATCATAGTCATTCCCTGCATAAGGATGGAGAATCCGACGAGCATCGAACCGATGTCCTTGTGGCGCTGCTTTTTGGCAACCATGATGAGTATTATTCCAAGGAGCGCGAAAATAAGCGAGAAGCACGAAGGCTTTAATAATTTGAGGAATATATTGTCACCGCTGTCGATGCCGGCAAGGGACAGGATCCATGCGGTAAGTGTTGTTCCGATATCAGATCCGAAGATAACACCTACAGTCTGAGGCAGTTCCATAATGCCCGAGTTGACGAATCCGACGAGCATGACTGTCATTGCGGAGGAGGACTGGATGGCGATCGTTATCACCGCACCCACGGCAAGACCTTTAAATTTGTTGTCCGTTGCTTTATTAAGCAGTTTCTCGAGCCTGCCGCCGGCAGTCTTCTTCAAAGACTCGGAAAGGAGCCTCATTCCGTAAAGGAAGAATGCAAGGCCTCCGAAAAGAGTTACAAACGAGAAAATGTCCATATCTTCCTCCGTTCCAAAACCTGATACAAAAGAATTGTAACGCCTGTATTTTAACGTCAAAAAAGGAATATGTAAAACGATAGTCATTACATATTCCTTTATATTGATGAGTATCTATATATTTATTTCAGCCTTTATTTCAGGCTGATCATGCATCATTTTCTTCCGAGGACAGAAGGCAGGATCAAAGACACCAGTAATCCTATGCCGATGTTTATTACCGCTCCGATGGTAACTGCCAATGCAATGTGGCCTAAGAACACACCGATCAACACAGCAGCCGCAGATGGTGTAAGACCAAAGTAGAAAAACATCATCTGAACTATAACCGAAATCGTCTGTGCCTGATCCTTAGGAAGGGACAGCGAGATAAGTGTTCCAACCACAGTTGCAAAGAAGCTAATCGAGAGGATAAACAGGAACCATGCTGCAACACTAAGCGGATCAGCACCGAGGATTACTGCTGACACAACTATAGGAAGCGAGAGGTCGATCGCAGTAACGGCAAGGCATCCGAGGAGCGAATATAGGATCTTCGTATAATGCTTCTCAGGAATAAGCATAAAGAAATCACGTGACGTGTCTTCCCTGATCGGATCGCCCAAAGTCCTGTAGAATGCCATTATTCCGAGCACAGCGGCGGGGATAAAGAAAGCATCATCAAGCGGTGCGGTCCTTGCGAGCCATGCTGCCACTCCGGCGATTACCGTATAAACGATCATCGTAGTGGAGAAAAACTTCAATTTTGCAAATCTGAATCTGTTAAAGACAGCTTTGTAGAAGAATACATTTGCGCCATTTCCGTAGCTGAATCCTTCCCTGTCGATCTTGCCTTTGCGTTCTTTCTCTCTCTTGGCAACAACACCCTTTGATGCCATCTTGGCACTTTCGAGCATTTCAGCCTTATGTTCTGCCGCAAACATTGCATCCTCATAGAAATCAGCCTTCATCTTCCAGATGAAAAGAATGAGTACTGCACATGCTGCAATAAAAAGTCCAAGATAGACCAGCGACATCATGGTGTCACCGGTAATAGCATAATAAGAGATACCTCTGAGCCAGCCCCAAAAAGGAACCCAGTGTGTCAGGGGATTTGCAAAATATGCGAAAAGCGCCTCAACCACGCTCATCTTGTTGGCAAATGTAAATACAGCAAACCCTATTGCGATTGCACCATAAACAACAGCAAGGAAATTCTTGATATTGCCTGTGCCGTTCTTCATTTTCGATGTAATCGTATAGAAAACGACCTGCACCAGAGTGCTGAACACAAGGATCATTGCATATACGATAACGAGCGATATGGCACCCCAGACTCCCAGACCTATATTCATTATCAGGTTTGGAAGTTGGAACAGCATGAACAGCGAGATAAACAAAGATGTCCCGAGTGTGCTTATAAGTCTGAACATAAGCACAGACTGCGGCTTCATCGGTGATGCAAAGAGCATCGGAACATCTGCCGGAAGGAAGATCTTGCTGGAGTTCTGTGCGTTCAGGATATTGGTGGCCAGCAAAAGCAGGAAAAGGGCCGATATGGCAAGATCGATAACCTGCTCTTTAGTCAGGTTATATCTTTCCATGATCCTGCTGAAACGCCACTCATCCATCGCTGAATCAATATCCTCATCGAGAATGATCTCTTCATCATCTTCAACAGACTCAGTGGCAACTGTATTGCCAACTGTGTCAGGCTCCTTCATTGAGCTGATGACGGAACCGATAAGTCCCATCAGGCAGCCGAATATCATCATGACAACGATGATGGCGACCCACGTCTTCATCAGCTTCTTAACGGTGTTAAGGAGAGTATGGGTAAAATAGTAGAAAAACAGTCTCATTGCTGCGGTTCTCCTTCTCCGCTTACGGATGACTTGTCTATACCTTCCGTAACTTCGAAGAACAGATCTTCAAGAGTCTTTCCGCTCTCATCGACTTCGCTTCTAGTAACGTTTGCGCGGATCTGACCGTTCTGCATTATTATGGTCCTGTCCCAGAGCATATCCACACTGTCGATGATGTGCGTGCTTATGAGCATCGTCTTGCCAGACCTGCGCATCTCCTCGATATAATTCTTAAGTTCCTTTATGGCGTGGGGATCAAGACCCAGCAAAGGCTCGTCGAGCAGGATGATATCAGGATCCGGAAGAAGTCCGAGACAGAGATTAAGCTTCTGCTGCATACCTTTGGAGAGCTCGTCACCGAACTTCTTGCGCTTATCGTCAAGCTCGAAACGCTCGAGCAGAGTATTGATCCGGTCTTTATAATCAGTCAGTTTATACGCTCTTGCTATGAACTCCATGTGCTCGATGACCGTGAGTGTCGGATAAAGCGACGGCATCTCGGGAATGTATCCCAGGACCTTCCTCGCTTCAACCGTTTTGTTGTTTATACCGTTAACGGTTATCTCGCCCTGATATTTCAGGAAGCCTATGATAGATTTGATGATCGTGCTCTTTCCGGCGCCGTTAGGTCCCAAAAGAACAGTGAGCGTTCCCGGCTCAAGCGTGAAAGACACATCATTGACTGCAACATTCTTACCGTAACGCTTGGTTACGTTCTTAACTTCAAGCATTTCCATTACCCCCGTAATATACTTCGCCTAGTTTGCCATTCGGGACTGACCATTTCAATAGAATCCGCTCAAGATTAAGGAAGCGTTAAGGGTTCAGGACCGGATATATATCTAATATCTTTGATTTAATAATCAGACAACCTGTTCATTCTTTATGCTATTATCTTATATAGTGCGAATTATGGTTTCCGGGGTGATCTTTTATGGCGAAGTGGATAATCGTTGTTGATGACGACACTGCCAATCTCAAGATGGCAGGTCATATCCTCAGCAAGAACAATATGCGTGTTACAGCTCTCAAATCAGGCAGCTCGTTTCTTGAATATGTAAATGAGAACGGAATGCCTGATCTGGTCCTTCTTGATATCAAGATGCCGGTTATGGACGGTTTTGAGACTTTGGGGAAGTTAAGGCAGCTTGAGGAGCAGAAGGGACTCATGAAGACGCCCGTCATTTTCCTTACGGCTGACGAGGATGTCGATACCGAGACAAGAGGCTTTGAGGTAGGTGTATCCGACTTTATCAGAAAGCCTTTCAATCCTGATGTTCTTCTCAGGAGGATCGACAACATCATGTCGAACTCCCAGGAGATGCAGAGCCTTAAGAGCGAGGCAACGATCGATAAACTGACAGGATTCCTGAACAAGGGTGCCACAGGTGTGGAGCTTTCAAGGATGTGTTCCGAGAAGTCCGGATGCCTTATGATGATCGATCTCGATTCATTTAAACTCGTAAACGATATATATGGACATGAGATGGGCGACAAAGTCCTCATTGCCTGTGCCGACATCATCCGCAGCTCGGTTCCGGCCGGAAGCAAATGCGGAAGGATCGGCGGTGATGAGTTTACGGCATTTGCCACAGGCGTTACCACGGAAAAAGCTGTTGCAGATATAACCTCCAGGATCAATGAAGAGATTACAAGGAGAGCAAAAGAACTGATGGGTGATGACATGAGCATCCCCCTTGGCGCATCAGTGGGCGGTATCTTTGTCCCGAGATATGGCAATGATTATAATGCCCTGCTGAAGCTTGCGGACAAATCTCTTTACACAGTAAAGAAGAACGGCAAACACGGCTACGGTCTTTACGATGACGATACGGAAAATGAGGGCGATGCTTCGGTCCATGATATACACGCGATCTCCGAGATCCTCGGCGAGCGTTCCATTCAGGATATCGCGCTCCAGCTTGATAAGGATTCATTCCCGCCCGTTTACCGGTATGTCATCAGATATATCATGAGGCACCACATCAATGCCTGCAAAGTTCTTTTTACTCTCGCTCCCGAGAACGGGAAAGCTGATGCGGAATTCTATGACGGAGTCGATGAATTCGGCAATCATATAAGAGGATCGCTCAGAAAATCCGATATCTTCATGAGGAACAACAAGAACCAGTATTTCGTTTTCCTTACTGATATCAGAGCGGATTCAGTCAACAAGGTCGTGGCTCATCTGATCGATAACTGGAACAACAAGAAGATATCCAATCTCATTATCACGCACGAGACTGAATTCATAGGAAACAGCAATGATCAGGTGAAGACTGACAAGGTCCGGAAAGTAGTCATTGTGGACGATGACGTTATCAATCTTCAGGTTGCAGGCAAGATCCTGAGTTCTGCCGGAATGCATGTTGTGGCATTAAGATCTGCCGAGGCGCTTTTCGATTATCTCGGAAAAGAAGCTGAAATGCCCAACCTGATCCTTCTCGACGTTAAGATGCCCGGAATGGGCGGCTTCGAGGCTATAAAGAAACTTCATTCCCTTGAGACATCCGCTTCGAAGATCCCTGTTATCTTCCTTACAGCCGATGAGAGCGAAGGCGCTGAACGTGAAGGCCTGCAGTTAGGTGCAATGGACTTCATAAGAAAGCCTTTCGTTCCCGAGGTCCTCACGCTCCGCGTAAACAACCTTATCGAACTCGTAACGCTGCAGAAGCAGCTTCACTATGAGGTCGAACAGAAGACACGCGAGAACAAGGATCTCTTCGTCCAGGTTGTAAGTGCCCTTACGGCTGCTATTGATACCAAGGACGTATATACGAGAGGTCACGCGAGCAGAGTTGCCGTTTATTCCAGAATGATCGCTAAAAGGCTGGGCTATTCGGATGCAAGACAGGACGAGATCTACATGATCGCCATCCTTCACGATGTCGGCAAGATCGGTATTCCGGACCATGTGCTGAACAAGCCCGGCAAGCTAACCGAGGAAGAATTTGAGCTTATAAAGAAACACTCGATAATGGGTGCTGCTATCCTTAGAAACATTGAGAATAATCCGAGGTTTGAACTGGGTGCAAAACACCATCACGAGAAATACGACGGAACCGGATATCCTTCCGGCCTGAAGGGTGATGCCATTCCTGAAGAGGCAAGGATCATCGCGGTAGCTGATGCTTATGATGCCATGTCGAGCGACAGGAGTTACAGATCCCACCTGACCCAGGAAATGATCAAGGAAGAGATCAAAAACGGAATGGGGGTTCAGTTCGATCCGAAGTTAGCTGAGATCATGATAGAGATCATCGAAGAAGACAAAGATTATAAGTTCAGAGGATAATCACTATGCGCAAGGACAAAGAAAAAAACGACCTGTTCCAGTCTTCCCATCTAACGCTTCTAATAAGTTATACGATCTTTGCCATAATACTTTGCGTTGAATCACTTCTTCTGGGATGGGAGAGATGGGCCCTCCTGATAATCATTGTCGGCATAACCACAGCCTGGGTGCTCCATATCAGGCATAACACCCCGCCTGCCGTCCGTATCTGGGTCTATGCGATCCTCATGATGGGCTGCTATTTCTTCTATGGAATCCATGAGACGAGCACATTTGACCTGGCACTGGTAATGGCTGCCATCATCATGCTCAATACCATGACCGGAAAGAAGCCGCTGATCACACTTTGCCAGTTCACTTACTATGTGACAATGGCTTATGAACTGATCAATATGATCATTAACGGCGAGAACTTTGATGTGCTCCTTATCACGCGTTCAATACTCCATATCTGCATGGTCTATTTCATCGGAAGATTTGCGAAGATCATCATCGACAAATGGATGCAGGTCATGAAGCATTCCGAGGGCGAGGTCGAACAGCTCACAGAGGCTACGGAACACCTCAACGACTTCCTCGCGAACGTGTCACACGAATTAAGAACTCCGGTAAATGCCATTATCGGACTTACCACTCTTTGTATAGATAAATCAAAGCACCGCGAGATCCAGGGTGATCTCATTGCGGTAAGGGATGCAGGCCGCAAGGTTGCCGATCAGATCGGTGATATCCTCGACTATTCCGAGATCGACCGTAAGAAGGCTGTCTGCAACAACGAGGACTATATGCTCTCCTCCGTTCTTCACGACCTCGTTACCGATGTCAAGCAGTATAAATCCAAGAATGTCGAGCTTATCATCGATGTTGACCCTTCTATCCCCGCAGTCATGAACACCGATGTCGCAAAGCTCAAGAAGATACTTAAAGCGCTTATTACCAACGGTCTTAAATACACCCAGAAAGGCGGTGTGTATGTCAGGATCACGACCATTAACCACGAGTACGGTATCAACCTGAACATCGAAGTCACTGATACCGGTAAAGGCATGACCGATTATGAGCTGGAGAAAGTTTACGACAGTTTCTATCAGGCTGATTCCAGCCGTACCCGTCAGGGCGGCGGTCTTGGACTGGGTCTTGCCATAACATCAGGATTTGTCTCCCTCCTCGGAGGATTCATGACGATCGAGAGCAAGCCGGATGTCGGCACGACTGTCAATGTCAGTATCCCCCAGCGTGTTGTCGATCCTTTGAGCTGCATGTCTGTCGCATCGCCTGATAAGCTCTGTCTCGGTGCCTTCCTGCATTTCGAGAAATATGATCATCCGGCAGTCAGGGATTACTACAATTCCATGGTTCTCAATATCGTTAAGGGCCTGGGCGTCCAGATGCACCGCGTTAACAATGCTGACAACCTTAAACTGTTAAGAGACTCCGTTCACCTGACACACCTCTTCATAGCAGAGGAAGAATATAACGATAATGTGGACCTCATTGAGGAACTCGCGAAAAGCATGGTCGTAGCGGTAGTGGCAAACGAAGGCGTCGTCCTGCCCAGGAACACTCATGTCAAAGTCCTCGAGAAACCCTTCTACTGCTTCCCTGTCGTCTCCATACTAAACTCCACTGTTGACTCCAAGGAAGAGCGCGTAAAGAAGATGCGCTGCGACGGCGTCAGGGCTCTCGTTGTTGATGACGAGTCCATGAACCTCGTAGTTGCAAAGAGTATCTTCGGAAGATACGGCATGAAGGTCTTCACCGTGACATCGGGCCAGGAATCCATTGATATCTGCCGCGAGAAAGTTTTCGACATCATATTCATGGATCACATGATGAGCGGAATGGACGGTGTCGAAGCAATGAAGCGTATCAGGACTGACGTGGCAGGCCTCAACGGATCGATCCCGATAGTTGCGCTTACTGCAAATGCCATGAGTTCAGCTAAACAGATGTTCCTGTCGGAGGGATTTGACGGCTTCGTCAGCAAACCGGTCGAGATCGATGAGCTTGAGCGTGTATTAAGACAGGTTCTGCCTAAGTCGTCAGTAACATATATCGACAATGACGGTGAAGCCGTTGAAGAACCTGAACCTGAGATTGTTGAGAAAGCCGTAGATGAGCCTTCCGGTGAAAGGGATTTTATGACTGAGCTCCGTAAGAGCGGGATCGATACCGATGCCGGGCTCAAATACTGTGTCGGTGATAAGGATTTCTACAAATCCCTCCTGGTACAGTTCGCAACGGAATCGCCCGACAAGATCGGTTCGATGAAGAAGTACTATACGGCTCACGACTGGCATAACTACGAGATCCTCGTTCATGCTTTGAAGAGCACATCCAAGATGATAGGAATCGCAGAACTTTCCGAGAAGGCCAAATCACTCGAGATGGCAGCTAAATCAAACGAGGAGAACTATATCCTCGAGAACCACGACTCAATGATCCGCGATTACGGACGGATAACCGGGGATATCAGGGACCAGTTACTGTCTGAGGAGAAAGACAGCGATGATGATGTCTTCGAGTTTGAACCTGAAAGTGACGGAGGTGATAAGGTATGAGAGAGATGTTAAGGTATCTTTTCAAGCCGTCAAGCAACGATTCCGAGGCAATTAAGTCCGCTTACTATGAATCGGTAGGACCGACTCATGTAACGATGATCATATCGTTCCTCGCTGCGGCGATCTTCATGATACTCACGTTCGTATATCCCCCCTATTTCGGAGGTACGACCGTCCTTTACCACCAGATCTGTTATGCATGGCTTCTTGTTGTCGTTATCATCTGGATGATCGGTGCACATCACGCAATGAAGGATTATGCGGCCAGATACCGTACTGTATTTGCGCTTAACCATTTTATGGGCATATCGCTGTATGTATGGGTCATATCGCTCGTGGTCGTAAACTCACTGGCGCGCGGAACCTGCGACACCACCCTGTTCATGACAGTTGCCCTGGTAGTTCCTCTCTGCGTCTATTTCAATCCAATCGCTTATGTCATCATCGCCCTGTTATCAAACGCGACAATGGCGGCATTCCTGTATTTCATGGTAAGTTTAGGTTCGATCGAACCTAATGAGCTTGCCAATTTCTCCATTTTCTCGGTATTCCAGATCGTAATGGGCGTGATCATGTCCTACACGAGATACAGGCTGAACCAGCAGCTCGTTACCGCTGAACGCCAGCGTAAAGAGATCGAGATGCTCAACAAATCCCAGACCAGTTTCTTCTCCAACATGAGCCATGAGATAAGGACTCCTATCAACACGATAATCGGTCTCAACGAGATGATCCTCCGTGAGGATGTCAGCGAAGAGGTCGTCGAGGATGCTGTTAATATAAAGGCTGCCGGCAAGCTCCTGCTCAACCTCATCAACGATATCCTTGATATGAGCAAATTCCAGTCCGGACGCATGCAGCTCCTTATCGAGCCTTATCACACGGGAGACATGCTCTCCGATATCGTCGGCATGCTGTGGATCAGGGCAAAAGATAAGAAACTCGATTTCAACGTGGATGTATCACCTGATATTCCCGCCGAGCTTATCGGTGATGAAGTCAGGATCAAGCAGATACTGATAAATGTAATAAACAATGCGATCAAATACACCAAAGAAGGCTCAGTTTCCCTCACAGTCCAGTGTGAGATGACAGACAGCAAGACCTGCAAGATGATCTACATGGTCTCGGATACCGGTATCGGCATTAAGTCTGAGGATATCCCTTATCTGTTCTCTGCATTCAAGCGTGTTGATGAGACCGTCACCAAGCACATTGAGGGAACCGGTCTTGGTCTCTCGATCGTAAAACAGCTCGTTGACCTGATGGGCGGTAAGATTACTGTAAACAGCGTCTATAAGAAGGGCTCCACATTCATCATCGAGATCCCCCAGAGGGTCGAGAGAACGGGCTCTGTCGGCAAATATGATTTCGCCAAGGCAGGAAACTCAGGACGCAAGAAAGAATACCTTCCCAAGTTCGAAGCACCTCAGGCGCGCATCCTTGTCGTCGATGATAATGAGGCAAATCTCATGGTCGTCAGCAAGCTCCTCCGTGACACCAAAGTCCGTATCGACACTGCCTCAAGCGGTGCCGAGGCTCTCAGAAAAACACTCAACATCAAGTACGATGTCATCTTCATGGATCACCTGATGCCTGAGATGGACGGTATCGAATGCAGAAGAAGAGTCAAGGACCAGACAGGCGGAAGATGCCGTGAGTCAGCTATTGTCATCCTCACTGCAAATGCCGATGAGGAGAACAGAGCTCTCTATGAGCGTGAGAATTTCGACGGGTATCTCGCAAAACCTGTAAGCGGTGAAGCCCTTGAGAACGAGCTTTATAACCACCTGCCGCAGGAGATCGTCCATATCACCGGCAACAGAAGCGAGATCGCTGCGGAATCCATCTCCTGGATGAACGGTTCCAAGAAGCGTAAGAGCATCGTCATCACTACAGAAAGTGTCGCCGACCTCTCACCCGAACTGATCGAGAAATACCAGATCCCTGTACTCCCCCACAAAGTGCGTACGGAAGAAGGTCTTTTCAAGGACGGCAAGGAGATCGAGACCCAGGGCATCCTCAAATACATGGAGGATCCTGATCACATGGTCCTTCCTATGGGGCCTACAGTACGTGAGGTCGAGGAGTTCTATGCAAAGCAGCTCGCTTATGCAAACAACATCATACATATTTCCATTTCGAGCAAGATAGAGCACAGCGGATATAAGCCGGCCCTTGAGGCTTCAAAATCATTCGATAACGTCTTCGTAATCGATTCGGCCCACCTGTCGAGCGGTCAGGGCATAATGGCACTCGTTGCCTGCAGAATGGTTGAAGCCGGTCTTCCTCCCGAGCAGATCGTAAAAGAACTCGAGAACATGAAGAAGAAGATACACACAAGCTTCATCGTTGACAATCTTGACTTCCTCGCGCGTGCAGGTCAGGTCGGCAACGGCACGGCCAACATCGTCAAATCTCTCATGGGACGTCCGGTCCTTGTCCTCCGCAAAGGCAAGATGGGCGTCGGCATGACCTACTTCGGTTCAAGGGAGACAGCCTGGAGAGCATATATCAACTCTGTTCTGTCACGCGGTTCGAACATCGATACCAGGGTCCTTTTTGTAACCTATGTAGGCATCACCAAGAAAGATACGGACTGGATCAAAGAACAGATCGAGAAGCATATGCATTTCGATGAGATCTACTTCAGACAGGCATCGCCTGCAATCGCCGTAAACTGCGGTCCCGGCACGTTCGGACTGCTTTATATGGAGAAAGAGTAAGCTGATCTGGAAGAATACCTCCCGCTGATATCCATCAGTATCTGAAGGATATCTTGCAGGCAGTATTCAAAACGTTAACAGGAGTTTTCAGTTTGGTATGGAGATATTCCGCGAAGAAAACTGGGACACATGGAGATCCGGCTGTTTTACTATGGCTGATTTCAAGAAACTATACGGTGAAAAGGACAGGTGGCTTCTTACCTGGACTGCTGTTCAAGGAAATGATCACGCCAGCAGGATAGCAATGCACAGGCTGGGTATTTCCGTGATTCCTGAAGTGCCTGTAAACACAGATGATGAAAAAGATGATCTGTACTTTCTCTATTTGGTGCTGAATGAGCAGGTCAAAAGGGAAAGTGATTTCCAGGTATTACGGAAAGCGGCCTTCTGCGCTCCGTTTCCAATGAACCGGTTTGCCTTCTGCCGCCTGACCGGAGCAAGCTGGACCCCGGATGAACGCAAAGCTTACAGTTACCGCACCTACAGTTGCGGTCTGAAAAATAATGTGGTCTGGAAAGACATTGAGAATCTGTGCAGAGAGATGATCATCCGGAACGGACCGTTGTCGGAGATTGCCGGAAGGCGACTGGAGGAATTATCCGGCATAACTGATGCGGAGCTTGAACGGATGGCTTCAGAGAAGACCGAAAGGAGCTTTGACAACCCGTGGGAAGAATGGCTCCGCGTTACGATGCGTCCAAAGAAGGGTTATTCTGAAGAAGAAGATCTGGAACTGAAAATCTGCGGAATTTTTGATGCCTTTGTCATGTTGCTTTATGAAAAGGAATTTCCCGGAGGGTCAGTCCGTTTCTGGCAGAAGATCCACGAAGATGTCTTCAGTGAAAACATGAGAAACTGTTTAACATATGATTACAAACCAAAAGCTGACGTAATAGACACTGTTACTGATTTGCTTTCCATAGGCGGACGCCTTACACCTGATATGACACCTGATAAGATCAGCAAGATTGCCTGGTCGGTCTGTAAAAACAGCCGTCAGCACAGTTTTTTTCTCCATCTTGCCTACTGGTACGGATTGGGTACGGAAGTAAATGATGATCTGGCTCTGAAAATGCTGTCGGATGCCGCTGACAGAGGACACATGTTCTCGTTCAACGACCTGGTAAATATCTATTCATCCGGAAAATACGTACACAAAAACGTCCGACTTGCGCTTGACTGGCAGGAAAAGAAAGTAGAACTTTGCAGGCAGCTGTATGAGGAGGACAAAAACCCGGAAAGCGCATTAAAAGATTACGAGAACGCCATCAGAGAACTTGGTAGTCTGCTTATGAAGGAAGGCTATGCCAAGCGGGCCAAGCAGCAGTTCCGTAAAGCAGACCAGTTGGCAGAACAGGCATAAACAAACTATCATTCTTTTAATATGGCACAAAAAACGGATGGAGCCCGGACCGGACTCCACCCGCCTTTGTTTTTTGGCCTATCAGGTTAATGCAGAAATTATATCAATAATTCTCTGCGTTTATCTCAAAATAACTTTGTGGATGTGCACAAACGGGACAAACCTCAGGTGCCTTCTCTCCTACTACAATGTGACCGCAGTTTCTGCACTCCCAAACCTTAACCTCGCTCTTGGCAAAAACTTCCTGAGCCTCGACATTCTTAAGGAGCGCTCTGTATCTCTCCTCGTGATGCTTCTCGATGGCTCCAACCATTCTGAACTTGGCTGCGAGTGCCGGGAAGCCCTCTTCTTCAGCTGTCTTTGCGAAGCCTTCGTACATGTCTGTCCACTCGAAGTTCTCACCGTCTGCAGCAGCTGCAAGATTCTCAGCTGTAGTGCCGATGCCTTCTAATTCCTTGAACCACATCTTTGCATGTTCTTTCTCATTGTCAGCAGTCTTGAGGAAAAGTGCTGCGATCTGCTCGTAGCCTTCCTTCTTAGCCTTTGATGCAAAGTAGGTGTACTTATTCCTTGCCTGTGATTCACCTGCAAATGCTGCCTGAAGATTCTTCTCTGTCTGTGTGCCTGCGTACTTGCTCATTTTGTTTTCCTCCTGTGTATTGGATATTTTTGTCTCTTTGATCTCTTCTTTTACCGGAGCACTTTCTCCTGTGGGGATAAAGTAACTCGCATCATGCTTGCACCATGGGCATATGAAATCCGGGGGAAGCGTGTCACCCTCGTAGATGTATCCGCAAACTGTGCAGATAAAGCCCTTCTTTGCAGGTGCAGAAGCAGCATCCTGTACTGGTCTCTTCTTGATATATTTCTGGTAAAACGCATAAGTGACTGAAGGGTCATCAGATATAATCTCACCGTCAGTAACATCAGCAAGGAAAAGCGTGTGTGTCCCGAGATCCGTCTCGCTTACGACTTTTGCAGAAATATATGCATTCGTCTCTTCTGCGATGTACGTGATGCCGTTGGCAGCACGCTTGAAACTGATAGATTCCATCTTGTCGGTGTCTTTGCCGCTCTGGAACCCGAAATGCTTATAAGTCTCAAACTTAGAGCCTTCCGTGAGGATCGAGACGTTGAATTCCCCGGTCTTTTGGATCATGTCATGCGTATAATTCATTTTGTTGACTGCAACGCATATCCTGTTTGGCTCAGTGGTCACCTGTGATACCGTGTTGACGATGCATCCGTTGTCCTTGCTGCCGTCCCTGGCTGTCAGGACAAAAAGACCGTAAGTCAGGTTATACATGACTTTGCTGTTCATACTATCCCCCTTTCTTGAATAAAAATACTTCCGCATGGGAGCATAAATCTATTATAAAGCAAACAGATTGGTTTTTGAGTGAATAATAAATGAATTTTGATTAGGTTGCTGTTCTCGAAAAGCCTTACCGTCAATACTCATAGCAAACAGCATCAGATCATCAGCTGCCGTGTATAAAGTTTGCTTGCGGTATGGGCGGTTTGTTTCTATAATTAGACCGATTATGTCATTCTTTGATTATTTATTTTTTCTATTTATCGAGCCGCTGAAACTTCTGTTTGAAGTGGTCTTTTTTTATGCCTATAAGTTCTCGAACAATGCGGGCATTTCCATTGTAGTCATAAGTCTAGTCATAAATATCCTGGTGCTCCCGCTTTACAAGCGTGCCGACAGGCTTGAGAAGGAGCAGCGTGAGAAAAAACTCAGCATGAAGCCCTGGACCGATAAGATCAAGGCTGCTTTCAAAGGTGACGAGCGCGTAATGATGCTTCAGGCTTATTACCGGGAGAACAATTACAAGACAACAAGCGTATTCAAGGAATCTGTCTCGCTTTTCCTTCAGATACCGTTCTTTATGGCGGCTTACAGTTTTTTGTCCGGATTAAAACTCCTTCAGGGCGTCTCTTTGGGACCAATAACAGATCTCGGAGCTCCTGATGCCCTGATCAGTATCGGAAGCCTCAGCATAAATGCCCTCCCTATCCTGATGACGCTGATAAATATAGTCTCAAGCTTTATCTATTCTGAGAAGGGTAATGTCAAAGACAAGGTCAAACTGGTACTGATAGCTCTGGTCTTCCTTGTACTGCTTTACAATTCACCTGCCGGACTGGTCTTTTACTGGACACTCAACAACGTATTCTCGCTCGGAAAAAACATCGTTACCCATTTCCACAAACCTTCGCCTGAAAAGGAGCCCAAGAAGGATTCCTTCTCGTTCAGCAAAAAGAGTTTTGCGGTAATAATGCTGTCCTGCGCAGTCCTTGCAGTACTCTCTGGCATAATGATCCCCTCAGATGTTATCTCCGAGAATCCGACAGAACTTATAAAGCCTTTCGGCGTTGATCCGTGCAACCCCGTGCTGTACCTGTTAAGCAGTGCTCTTACAGCTATAGGAACATTCATGATCTGGACTCCCCTGTTCATTATCCTGACAAAGAACAAGGCTCACAAATATCTGGAAGGCATAATGCCCGCACTAGCCGTTGCCGGTGTATGCAACTATGTGCTTTTCAATAAGAATTTCGGGAACCTCTCCAAAAAACTCATATACGAATACAGTATGCGGTTTGAGGCAAAGGATATCATCATCAATCTAATCGTGAATGCAGTAATAATCGCTCTTATCACACTCGTATTCCTGAAGCTGAAAAAGTACAAGAGATTCATAATCGGAGTTATTCTTGCGGGTGTGGTTGCCATATCCGGTATCAATGTCTCGCTCAGCCTCTCGATGACGGTCGGACATAATTATTCCTATGCCAATGACAGTGACCAGATCGTTGTCCCTATGACCTCCACAGGCAAGAATGTCGTTGTCATTATGATGGACCGTATGATAAGCGGATACATTCCTTACATCATGAATGAACGCCCTGAGCTCACAGAACAGTTCGATGGGTTCACCTATTACCACAACACTATCTCGTTAGGTCACAGTACCAATAACTCAGTGCCTTCACTGTTCGGCGGCTATGAGTATTCACCGGCTAATCTCAACAAGAGATCTGATATGCTCCTTGTCGATAAACATAATGAAGCACTCAAGGTCCTTCCAACGATCTTCGCCAATAACGGATGGAATGTTACTGTTGGTGACCCTCCGTATGCAAATTACGAATGGCTCTCTGATGTAAGCATCTACGATGATGATGACAGGATCAATGCCTATAACATGACCGGAGTTCTGACTCAAGGAAACCCGGTTCTCACAGAACTGGGCGAGGAATACGAGAACCGTCTTAACCGCAATCTTTTCTGCTACGGCTTTATGAAGACTCTGCCATATCTCTTCCAGCCGGTCATCTATTCACAGGGAACATATGACGATATGAACCTTTATACTGACGGCAGCAGAAACGTCACGGCGTTATCGGATCCGCTGCATACCCAGGTAGGACTCGAAGAGTCACAGCTTGCATCAAGACTTGTTCTTGAGTCATTGGATGACATAACCGAAGTAAGAGATGACGGCGTCAACTGTTTCTTTATGTTCGACAACAATACGACGCATGATATCTGCCTTCTCGAAGAGCCTTCCTACACTCCTGCCGTTGTGGTCGATAACACGGAATACGATCTGGAACATATGGACCGCTTCACAGTTAACGGCAGAACAATGCACATGGACGATTATCTGTCCTATGCGCATTACGAATGCGCTATGTCCACATGCATACTGCTTGGTGAATGGTTTGACTATCTGCGCGAAAATGGCCTCTACGACAACACCCGCATAATAATCGCGGCTGACCACGGATATGCATTTAACCAGTTCGATGACCTGATGCTTCCTGAATTGGATTACGATGCCGAGCAGCTCAACCCTGTTTATCTTGTAAAAGACTTCGGCAGCACAGGCTTTACAGTTTCCGACGAGTTCATGACGATTGCCGACACACCTTCACTGGCACTGGAAGGCATAGTTGAATCACCGGAAAATCCTTTCACGGGAAAACCGATCAACATGGATGCAAAAAACGGTGACCAGCTAATCTATATATCAGGAAGCGGAAGCGTTCTTACCAATAACGGCTACAAACTGGAGGAGGCTGACCGCCGCTGGTTCACGGTTCACGACAACATTTACGATAACAGCAACTGGGGCCAATACCCCGGTGACCCGGAATGATATGCGGAGGTCTATAGGATGATCGATAAAGTATTGTACATAGATCCCGGCACGGGAAGCATGCTGTTCTCGATAGTCATCGGCATTGCCGGAGTCTTGATATTTGCAGGCCATGCACTGATCATCAAACTCAAATTCTTCTTCCTTGGCGGAAGAGCAAAAAGCGGTGAAAGCAACAGACTTCCAATTTGCATCTTCTCCGAGGGAAAGAGATACTGGAACGTATTCAGGCCCATCCTTGACGAGTTCGAGAAGCGCGGAAAGGATGTGCATTTCCTGACGGCAAGTCCTGATGACCCCGCCCTTAATGCCAATTACAAGCATATCCATGCAAAATTCATCGGAGAAGGCAATAAAGCAATCTCGAGAATGAATCTCATTCAGGCTGACCTGATCCTCTCGACAACACCGGGTCTTGATGTTTTCCAATGGAAGAAATCGAAGAGTGCCTCTTATTACGTCCACATTCCCCACATGCCAAACGACATCACCACTTACAAGATGTTCGGACTGGATTTCTACGATGCTGTTCTCGTATCCGGTAAATACCAGGAGGACGAGATCAGAAGGATCGAGTCGATCCGTTCCATACCCGCAAAGGAAGTGGTCCTTACCGGTATCCCCTACCTGGACAAGATGAAGGAACGCCTTGACGGCCTCTCAGACGCTTCCGGATCCGGCAGGGGTAAAACTATCCTCCTCGCACCTTCCTGGGGCAGCAACGGCATTCTGACGGCCTACGGGGCTCCTTTCATTGAGAGTCTGATAAAGACTTCGTACAAAGTGATAATAAGACCTCACCCGCAGTCGTTCACCTCCGAGAAAGAGCTGATAGAAAAACTTATGAAACAGTTCCCTGAGTCAGACATGCTCAAATGGAACCGTGATCCTGATAATTTCAATGTGCTTAATGAAGCTGATATCCTGATCTCAGACTTTTCGGGCGTGCTGTTCGATTTCTCACTGGTATTCAACAAGCCCATAATCTACACAGAGCCGAGCAACGACTGGTCGCAGTATGACTGCTGCTGGGATACGGAAGAACTGTGGACTTATAAGATCCTGCCTAAGATCGGAAGAAAGCTGACACGGGGGAATTTCGCGAATATCGGAAAACTTATAGAGGACTGCCTGAACGGTGCTGAGGCTGATGATCTTGCCAAGGGCCGTGATCTTGCACGTCAGCAGACATGGTGCAACATAGGTCAGGGCGCTGCGAAGACCGTTGATTATCTGATCTCAAAACATAATGAGCTTATCAGCAAAAGAACTCCTGAGCCTGCAAAGGCAAAAAAAGAGGAGCCTCAGCGGAGAAAGACAAAGAAGAGCCTATTCGGCTGAATCAAGCGCTACTCGGTCCTGAGGGCCGTAACCGGATCCTGTCTTGAAGCAGACTTGGACGGGATAAGACCTCCGATAAATGTCAGGAAAATACTCAAGACCACAAGTATGATCGCACCCGCCCACGGAAGGATGGCTTTTACATCCGTGGTATCCGCGATCTTATGTATCAGCGCATTGATCGGAATAAGCAGGATCAGTGATATTCCGACACCAATGATTCCCGCGAGGAAACCTGTGATCATGGTCTCGGCATTGAAGACCTGGGCAACGTTGTTCTTGGATGCACCCATTGCACGGAGGATACCGATCTCTTTACGGCGCTCCAGAACGCTGATGTAGGTGATGACACCGATCATGATCGAAGATACAACAAGAGATATCGCAACGAAAGCAATAAGCACATAAGAGATCGTATTGATGATCTTGGTAACGGACTTCATCAACGCGCCGACAATATCTGTGTAAACGATGTTCTTATCTTCTTCGCCGGCATCTTCGGCCATCTTGTTATAGTCCTTAAGGATCGTCGTGATCTGGTCTTTGGATTCAAAATCCATGGGATATATCGTAATCGACTGGAGATCCTCCTTGTCGCAGTAGCCGAATGCGGACAGATTTCCATCAGCGGAAGACACTCCGCCTCCCATCATCTCATTCATAAATGACTGTAATTCATTCTCGCCCATATTGAACTGGAATGATTTAGCAAAAGCATCCTGATCTATCGTCAGGGCACTTCCTAAATTCTCGAAAGTGGACGTCAGTGCGCCCGTCATGTTAGAAGCAATCTTCTCGATGACCATTGTCAAAGCACTCTCAATCCCTGTCGCCAGCTGCCCTGTTATCTCAGACGTGATCCCGGTCACATTGGCCATTACCGTGGAAGCAATCTCGTCAGCATTAACCGAAGTAGTAACCGTGTACATGATAATCTGCTTTGCTCTGTCAGAACTTAAGTATTCGATCAGGGAATCCGGAAGGAGTTTTGGATCAGGCAGTTCATTCGCCGCTGCATATTCGCTGTAAGAGTCAAGGATCGCAGTTGCTATATTGCGTGACTGCTCAAGACTTATGTCGATTTTTTCCGTTATTTCCTTCTTCAGTAATTCTGACTGCTCATTGACTTTCTTCTGTCCATCCTCACTCTCAAGATAAGTCTGGAAATACTCTCCATAACGGCTCTGGTCGGATATATCCATGCCGTTCTTAACAGCATACTCCGCAAAGTCATCCGTAATGGCACTCAGGGCATTATTAACGGCACTTTGTTCGAGATTCAGGGTCCCGCTCTCTTCGATAGCCTTCTTAAGCTCAGTCTTCAATACATTATTACCTTCGGGAGACATAATATACTGGGTTATCGCATCAGGGAGCTTTGCAAAGTCAGTCGAAGGATCTGAAGCCGAATATGCCATGTAGTCCGTAAGAAGACTTGATATTCCCTGCCCCATAGCCTCAAAGTCAACTTTAAGTTCAACACCGTCCAGAAGTCCCGTGAGCTGGTCTGCAGACAGATTCGGCATCGCGCTGCCGAAAGCACCGGACAGATCAAGTCCGCTCATATCGCCAAACGCGGATTCATCGATGGTGATCTTGCTCTCATCGAACTTGAATGCATTCTGGATGGCATTCTCATCGATTGAGAAGAGCTTGCTCATATCAAAGCCGGATTCTTCCTCATCGAACCTCTTGCCTGTCAGCACGTTTACTTCACGGTCAGTGAGCTGGGCCTTTACGATATCGGCCTTCTCCGCACTTTCCCTGAGTTCCTCAACAAGATCCTTGCCGTAATAGATTCCTGAATCGAGCATCCAGATATCCTCACCGGCCTTTGGCTGAACAATACCGACCAGCTTGAGGTCCTGTGCATCCTTCAGAAGATCGAGCATGTATTCGCTGCTGTTCCTCATATCCGCATAGATCTTGTTGGTCTCATCGTATTTGTAAAACTCATATGCGGGAACGACCTTGAACGTGGTATCCATGAAATCATCGTAATGCCAGGTGTAGTATTCCTGATCTGATACTACCTCAAGACCGTTGCTGAAGTCCCTGATCATCCTGTCGAGTTCTTCCGTATCACGGAGACCAAATGCGTAAATGATATAGTCGGATACCGCGCCGTTCTGCGTCAGGACAAGAACAGCCTCCTGTGAATTCTCCGGCCATCTGCCAGCTTTTATATCGTACTGGTTGATGTAGAGTGATTCATTTTCGGGCATCTCGAAAAATACATTCATACTGTAAGCTGACGTGAAAGCGCTTGATGAGGTAAGTCCCATCGAAGCAAAGTCATTATTAGGATTGACCTGTCTGTATTCGCCCTTGGCCTTGTTGTAACGGAATATCTGTGGATCAATACCGTATGAGTATTCGACGCCGTTCGTAAGCTCATATATGTTTGTTGCATCGCTGTCAAAGTATTCCTTGAGGGAAATTAGATCGTTAGTCTGCACAGTGGAAAGAAGCTGGCTTACGGACGGCACTTCCGTAATCTCCCCTTCTCCTGCAGGCTCCCATGTATCGGTCGAGACCATCATCATGGATATGAAAGACACCGACGACCGCTCTATCGAGAGCGGATACTGCGACAGTGTCTGGGCCTCTATCCTGTCAATATATGTATTGACGCCGTTTGAAAGCGACAGGATCAGTGCAATGCCGATGATGCCGATCGATCCTGCGAATGCGACCAGAATGGTCCTTGTCTTCTTTGTCCAAAGGTTATTGAAGCTGAGGGCAAGTGCAGTAAAGAAATTCATCGAGGCCTTGCCAAGGTTCTTATGAACAGGAACTGCAGTGGCAACAGCCTTCTCCGGCTCGAAAGGATCGCTGTCGTTGATTATCTTTCCATCCTTAAGCTTTACGATCCTTGTCGCATATTCCTCGGCAAGCTCGGGGTTGTGCGTAACCATAACGACCAGGCGGTCTTTGGCGACCTCTTTGAGAAGGTCCATGACCTGTACGCTGGTCTCAGTATCAAGCGCGCCTGTGGGCTCATCTGCAAGAAGGATATCAGGGTCATTTACAAGCGCTCTTGCTATCGCGACTCTCTGCATCTGGCCGCCTGACATCTGGTTAGGCTTCTTATGCGCCTGCTCGCGGAGTCCGACCTTCTCCAAAGCATCGAGTGCTCTTTGTTTGCGGTCACGCTTGGAGATACCGGAGATCGTAAGTGCAAGCTCGACATTTGACAGAACAGTCTGGTGCGGGATCAGGTTATAACTCTGGAAAACGAATCCGATAGTGTGGTTTCTGTATGAATCCCAGTCCCTGTCCTTGTAGCGCTTAGTGGATACTCCGTTAATGATGAGATCACCTGAATCGTAACGGTCCAGACCTCCGATAATGTTAAGAAGAGTCGTCTTGCCGGAACCTGAAGGTCCCAGGATCGCAACAAACTCATTATCCCTGAGATTCAGAGACACTCCATCCAAAGCCTTCTGAACGAGACTTCCAGTCTTGTATTCCTTATGTATATCCCTTATTTGAAGCATGGTGTAGAAATTCTAACACGCTTATTATGAAGTTTCTTTACAATCTGTGTGAATTATTGTGGAAGCTTTGAATAAAGCCACTTTGCATTTGAAGGGAAATTATCTTTGTTCATCTTGGATAACTGCTGGAACTGTATCCTTCTGATGCCCCTGAGGAAAGGCTTCATAGCTCCTGCAAGGCCTCTGCACTCAGCTTCGAATGTCTCATCTGGGCAGTCCATAATGCAAAGATATGACACATCCTTACGGTTGTTTTCCGGAGTCAATACAAGAATCAGCACCTTCACGATATCTGAATGTGCACCGCAGTATTTCCTGACCGCATTTGCGACAACGCCGAACTCAGGCGTGCTTGACGGGTCTGTTATAAGCATTCTCTGCTTGCCGGCGTTGTCAGGACTGCCGTTCACAGCTGAATTATCACTAACCCTGCCGGCATTTGCGCCCAAAGCCAAAGAAGGGTTATCGCCGGCACCCTCTCCGAATCTCTCCTTGAAGAGCACCGTATCAACCATTTTATCTATGAGGTCTTTGGGGATCGTGATGGAGACCGGTCCGCCCGGGTTAACGATAAAGCCCTGGTGATGTGAATCCCTTGATATGGCAGCAACCTGCGCAAAGCTCATGCAGAGACGCTTATCAGGTCCGCCCTTCTTGGCAAACCCGTTTGTTACGGCTTTCTTCGCAAGCCTTTGATCAGTAAATACAGGAAGGAAAGACACACCGGGAGTGTTCTTCGGACTTATGCCCATAAAAGATACTGTACTCTTGCCGTCCTTGTTGGATGTGATCTTGGATAATGTAACGAACTCCGAGGTCATGAGACAATCCATGACTGTTCCGAAATAAACCGGCTCCTTGCCATATTTGCCGTACTCACAGAGCATTGCAACCGTCCTGGGGTTGCCCTTTTCCGACATGCCCCTGCAGGCAGGATCCGCCATATCAGCTATACCTACGGCATCTGTGAGGACCGCATATCTCTGAACAGGCCTTGAAGCATCCTCATCGGGATCTACAGGGAGCGGAATATCACCTCTCGTGATCTCTATCTCGGCTCTCTCATAAGAAAGCTCATCAACAAATTCCCTGTTGTCATTTCTGATACTCTCGATCCTTACCTTGAATTTATCGCCTCTGCCCTGATAGAGGAAAACCTCAGTGTCCTTTCTGACCGTTCCTCTGACATTACCTCTTACAACGATATTGCCTTCCTTCTCGGGAGCAGCACTCAAAGGGATCTCATCAATGATCACAAAGAAATTCATGCCGTCAGGAATGGTATCACCTTCAATTATCTTGGCTGCAGCCTGCCTTGCCTGCTCCTCAACCAGGATCTCCTGCTTGCCTGCCTCTTCCTGGGCAAGCTGTCTTTCCTCGGCTCTTGCCTGTCTTTCCAGTTTTTCTTCCTCGCGGGCCGCAAGGATGATCTTCATTTCCTCAGTAACACTGTTACTTTCCTTATTTTCTGCGGGTTCTGCGCCAGGTGCGTCAACCTTCTTTTTCTTTCCGAAAAATGCCATTATCTTCCTGCTCCCTTATATTTATTATTTTTTCTAAAAAGAGATTATAGCACATCGGATGTGATAAAATAACGCAATAAACTTCGAGAGGACCACCTATGGAGTACGACAGACAGGACATCCTGGATAAAGCCGCCGAGGCTTACGATCACGCCGAAGCGACCATCAGGGCTATGGATGACGTTTTCAGGAACGTCACAGGAAGCGATTACGATGCGGAACTTACGCTCGCCCAGTTCGACATGATCCTGCAGGGCGTCCTTTTGAACGTGGCCTGCGCGGACGGGGTTTTTGATCCTGTCGAACAGGATTTCATCAGACAGTTCGCTATGCACGGCGACCTTCTTGAATACATAAAGAAAGACTCGGAAGGCCGGGTATCACTTACCTGGGATCTCATCGCAGACCTTCCCGAAGATATATCAGCGTCACTCATTCAGGTGCTTCCTGAGGTCCTTGATGACCAGTGCGAGAGCTTCGTCTATCCCCTCGCGGCAGTTGACTTCTCATACAGCCAGTACGGGGACGTCCTTACGACTCCGGGCGACTTCCTTAAATCAATCGAGGCAGATATGATCAGAATCGCCGGCCTGTTGGCTTTTGTTGATTCTGACGGCACGGAAGACGAGATAAATGCCGCAGTCTCCATGATCTACGAACTCGAGGGCAAACACTGGAGGAATCTCCTGTCAGGCAGGGCGCTGGGTTCAGGCCAGGAGAATAACTGAGGGACGGTTGGAACTTGTGTGTGAATGGACCGGGATTCTTTAGTTGACTAAAGATATTCCCAAGTTCTGAACCATTTGGGATGTTTTCGAAAAGCCTGCTTTATGGATGTACTGAAAAAATACTAAAAGCGGGTTCAAAACATGACAGATTTTGTAATTTCAGCAAGAATTACTGAATTTGTAATGATCCAGACGTGTTTTCAGTATTTTTTTAGTACATCGCTTTTGCCATCCTTATTAGGATTTATCGGGGGCGGGGGTTTTCGATTTTTCAAGATGAAAACCAGTGATTCCTGGAGTTTTCCTAACAACAGGGGTTATTTGTGAAAACTTTAGAAATATGAGGTGGTATTCCTAATTTTTTCACAAAACTGATCATTTCTAGGAATTCTATAGGAATCCAGCAGCCCGAACTTCAACCTGAGAATTGTCCGCATATCGCGAAAAGTCCGGCCTTAAGTCCGGCTATAGCCCGAACTTCAGCCTGAAAAACGCCCGAATATCGCGAAAAGTCTGGCCAAAACTACGGCTGCAGCCCGAACTACAGCCTGAGAAAAGCCCCTCCCGCCTCAAGAACCCAGCATTTTGAGGTCCCGCTGCCTCTTAACGCTCCCCTTACCACGAAGGATCGACCACGACCACCTCGCCTTTGACATATGTCCAGAGGATCGTGTAGAAAAACACCGCCAATACGAAGAACGCGATCGAAATACCTTTAATTATCTTCGTAAGCAATTCTTTGTTCTCGCCCTTGAGCTTAATCTCTCCGGCTTTGCAGCAAAATACTGTGCCGCTTAACAGGATCGGGGTGCTGTATCTGAAGTTCATCGAGCAGATGTGGGGATACTTGAGCGAGAATACGGTTACCGATACCGCCATAGTGACGGCAAGTACCACCATGGAAAGATTTTCCCACACACTACCGCTTTTCTTCAGTCTTACAAGCATCACTATCAGGCCGGCAAGTGCAATCAGGATAAGCAGGAGAAGTGCTAGAAGAAGCGCATACCCGGTCATGCTCATGGCGAAGTCATCCCTGTAGTTCTCCTCACCGAACAGCGCGGTCTTAACCTGTGTGATAAAGATGTTGTAGTCCTGCTGGCCGTCTGAGCCAAGGTTGATATAGTAGTTTTCTATAGGGAGCGTGTAGAAGCCGAACACTCTCTGTAATGGGGTATACCTGCTTATGTCCTGATAGATGTTATCGGATTCCAGAACGTAAGTAACGGGCACTCTAAACAGGATATAATTCCGTATCTGGTACCAGAGACCCAGCGGGACGCTGATAAGGCCGAAGACTACGAGTTGAAGCAAGGACTTGGTTCCGGCCTTATTTTCGCTTCTGCCGGCAAGGTCTTTAATGAGTTTGACAATGAACAGGAATCCCAGAGGGAATGCGATCATGCCGATTGAGAGCTTCGTCATCACGCCAAGCCCTGTTGCGGCCGCAGATAAAAGAATGTTTTTCCAGCCGCCTTCCTTATACCACTTAAGTCCGAAGAAGAACGCGGCAAAATACAGAAAGACCGAGAGGCCGTCGTTGTTGATCGATGCGGACAGCAATGTGAATGCCGGGAAAGCAGAAACTATGAGCGCAGCGATTATCCGGTTCTCTTTCTTTATCCCGGTTAGTTTTACGATCTTGTACATCAGAATCAGGCTGAACTGGCTCCATAGCATCGAAAGGGCCTGAAGCGCTTCATAGTTGTGAGTTCCTTTGGGAAGAAACAGTTCGTAGATCTTAAGAAAAGCCGCACAAACGATGTAATGGAACGGAGGATGATAGTACTGTCCTAAGTCCCTGATATCAAAATTCGGTACCGATAAGGTGTCCCTGACGAGCATGATGTATCCGGAATGGAAGATGTTGTATATTCCCTCTTCGAAAACCCCTACGTCATTCTGCCTTGTACTGACATCCGTATAAAGCACATAACCGAGTCTTAATACAGCCCCGGCCAGGAATACCAGCACTATCAGAGCATCGTCTGACAGTTTTTGCGTTTTCTTGAGAAATAAAACGTATCCGGTGATGAGCAGATACCCTGATACCATCATAACACAGACAGCAACATTGCTGTTTATCTGCATACCGGTGGCAATGAGAACGACAAGAACCGCGAACACCGTTGAAATAAACGGATGCTTTCCTAAGAATCCGGTGACCTTGTCCTCTTTAAGGCTCAATAACCGAATTCCTCGATCCAATAGTAATAGTACCCGCTGCTTGTCTCATAAAGGGCGACAGCAAAAGTTCTGTAACCGCTGTTGATCATATTTTCATAGTGTCCGGAGGAGCTGAGCCATTCGTTGAATACAGACTCAGCAGAGGACTGGCCGTAAGCGATATTCTCGGCATACATAAGATCCTCGTTAACCGTATACCATGCAGAACCGTCAGGTCTCAGGTGCTGAACGTTCTGTTCATATGTCAGCTGCGGGAGTTCTGCAGCACGGATCGAAGCACAGTTTGCAAGTGAATAATCCCACTCAAGCGGAGCTACGCCGGCCTCTCTGCGCACTTCATTCGTAAGCGTAAGGATCTCCCTGGCATAACCTGAAGGAGCTGTGGCATTTGCCTCCTCATAAGGATCTTCCTCATCAGGTTCTTCAGGCTCTGTCGGCTCGGCCGAACCATTCGGATCAGTAGGATTGGTAGGATCAGCCGGGTTGGACGGATCTGTCGTATTGTTCGGATTATTCGGGTTGTTGGGATTATTCGGGTTATTGGGATCTGTAGGATCAGTCGTCCCCGCAGTGCTGTTACCCGAAGTTCCATTGCCTGAAGGTGTTCCGGCTGAACTTGCAGTATCGGCAGCTCCCGCAGAAGTTGCACTTCTGACCGCTTCAGGTGTTCCGGCAGGCGCATAGCCCGTATTATCAATTATCTCGACATCCGGGTTCTCTTCAACGAATTTAGCTCTCGGATCCACATAATCGAGTATGTAATACTCGCCGTTCATGTAGATTATCTTCAGCCAGTTGCCGCCTTTGGCAACAACTATAACCCTTTCTCCACGCTTGAGATTGATCGAATTGCCCGTGCTCTCAACATCAGGAAGATTGAAACCCTTGGTATCCATGTTGACAACATACTCAACATCGCCGGAATTAGGCGTAAAGAATCTTACGCTCTGGGAATCAACAGGGTTCTTATGTTTGCTTACCGCATCTTCAGGAGCCGTAGCCTTGATGATGCCGGCACTCTTAACGTAGTATCTCTGACCGCCGAAGTCTATAGCAGCCCAGCCGTCTCTGCTAAAGCCCAAAACCTCAAAAGCCGTATCTTCATTAAGAGAAGGCCTGTCTTCATCAGTATCTTTGGGTTCGGCATAGAGCGGAAGCCTTCCGTCCTTAGTCTTATAGTAATTGTCGCCCGGGGTCGTAACCGTAAAAACATGAATATCATCATGCTCATTAACGGCTAACTGGACAACCTCGTTCTCAGGAGCGGTCTCAGAAGTCTCAGTGGCAGTCTCATCCGGGCCTGCGGTCTCTCTTATCTCCACTTCGATAAGGACTGTGCCGCTATTTGGATCAACGGTAGTCTCCGTACTGTCCGGAGCGTTTGCCGCGTGCATATAACTTGTTATCTTGAATGCCGCAAAAGCGAAAATGCACAGCACAATAGCAACGATTCCTGCGATCAGGAATTCATATCTCGTCCTAATGTCTGTTTCTTTCCTGTTCTCGGTCATAACAACCCGACTTTCTCAGGCTTTCTCCCAGGCTTTCTTAAAGCCTGCCCTTCCGGAGAATACCCTTTACCTCATAGTTAATAATAATATCATGAGGAGCACTTTTCAAGTTAAAGGGCGTCATACCTCTTTCCGTGCGCGTAGCCGTACCCGAGCCAGACGCCCGAATCACTGAATTTGTTCATCCTGCCGTCTATTTCCAATTTGCCGGTTACCATAGCACCAGTAGAATCAAAG
Organism: Saccharofermentans sp.; assembly: GCA_024683485.1. Taxonomy (GTDB): domain Bacteria; phylum Bacillota; class Clostridia; order Saccharofermentanales; family Saccharofermentanaceae; genus Saccharofermentans. The sequence goes on from JAIKYD010000003.1 coordinate 78,931, forward strand.
TAATACCACTGTGTTCCTGATTTAACCCAGCCTTTGGTTATCATAACTCCTGAGGCACTCATGTAATACCAGGTATTACTATACTTCACCCATCCTGTAGCCATTGCTCCAGAGGGACCCATGAAATACCATTTGCCACTATCCTTGACCCAGCCGGTTGCCATTGCGCCTGAAGCACTCATGTAATACCAGGTGGTTCCAACTTTTACCCATCCCGTGACCATTGCACCTGAAGCACTCATGTAATACCACTTGCCGCCGTCCTGAACCCAGCCTGTAATCATTGCACCCGAATCACCCATGTAATACCATTTTCCGCCATCTTCTACCCAGCCGGTCAACATAACACCCTTGCTGTTGAAGAAATACCACGCTTTGCTGATCTGATTCCATCCAGTAACCTTGACCCCTATAGTGTTGTAAAAATACCAGTCTCCGCTCTCACGCTGCCATCCTGTCTTCTTGGCAACAGGTGTAGGAGTGATCGTAGGTAGGGGTTTCTGTGGTTCAAAAACAATATCATCAACCTGAGGTCTGGTAACTAAGTAATTACCGCTGCAATAAAGTTTTGACACTGAAGTTTTACTGACATCCAAAACAGTCAGCTCGTTGTCAGTACAATCCAATGACCATAATTCAGGATTCCTGCTTAAGTCCAGTTCAGCGATCCTGTTTTCGCGGCACCATAATTCTTTCAATGCAGTATTGTTCCTGACATCAAGAGCAGTCAGCAGGTTAACAGAGCAATACAGGCATTCCAAAGCAGTATTCTTACTAACATTGAGAGCTGTCAATTCATTATTACTGCAATTAAGAGTTTTAAGTGAAGTATTGCTGGTAACATCGATTGCTGATAACTGGTTAATTCGCAAACTTAAATCAGTCAAAGCCTTATTGTTGCTTACATCTATGGCCTTCAACTGATTATGAGAACAATTCAAAAATACCAATTCCACATTCTTGCTTATATCAAGTGAGGTTATCCGGTTTTTGCTGCAAACCAAGCTTCTTAACGACGTAAAAAACTCAATCCCGCTTAAGCTTTCAATTCCACAATCACTTACATAAATATCCGTTGTTTTTTGAATCTCTTTTTCATTCAAAAAACCATTTCTATCATCGTCAATATTCTCGGAAACATACTGCCTGAATGCTTTGTCAGGAAAATTCTGAGCATTGATCTCGATGTTGTCTTTTGTAAATGTCTGATCACCAGTTGCAGCATTTACTGCTTTTTTATTCGTAAACTGAAACAGTAATCCTATACATAACGCAATCATTGCAGCAGTTGTTAATTTTTTAATGACTCTCATTCTTATCCTCCGAAAATATCGATTTTCGAATATTTATATATCAGACATATCCGAGCCATACACCTGATGCATTGAAATTGCTCATTCTTCCCTCTATTTTTACTTTGCCGGTAACCATAGCTCCGGAAACAGGATCCAGATAATACCAATATTTACCATCCTTAAGCCAGCCGGTCTTCATTGCACCGCTGCTTTCAAAGTAATACCATTTTGTGCCAACCTTCTGCCAGCCGGTTACCATTGCTCCTGAACTGTTCATGTAATACCAGATATTTCCTACCTTGACCCATCCTGTTGCCATAGCTCCGGAAGAACTCAAGTAATACCAGGCTGTTCCAACTTTGACCCAGCCAATGGCCATTGCTCCTGAGGCACTCATGTAGTACCACTTGCCGCCATCTTCTACCCAGCCTGTCTGCATTACACCGTTTTTATCGCAGTAATACCAGGATGTTCCATCCTTGACCCATCCGGTAGCTTTTTTACTGTTAGTGTCAAAGTAGTACCACTCGCCGCCTTCCTGAACCCAGCCAGTCTTTTTAACAACAGATGTCGGCATTGCCGTAGGCTTCTTTGTGGGCGTTGCTGTCGGCTTCTTAGTAGGAGTAGCTGTAGGTTTCTTTGTGGGTGTGGGCGTTGCCGTTGGCTTCCTGGTCGGAGTGGGGGTTGCCGTCGGCTTCCTGGTTGGTGTCGGGGTTGCCGTCGGCTTCCTGGTTGGTGTCGGGGTTGCCGTAGGTTTCTTTGTAGGTGAAGGCGTTGCGGTTGCCGTTGGAGAAGGTGTCGATGTTGGCGTAGGTGTGGGAGTTGAAATCTTAACCTTCCTGTCAATAACTATTCTTCCAGTATATTCAATCTCATAAAGCATTGCAGTATCCGGAATATCAGTATAAGTGTAATCTGTAACCTCACCTGCTTTATAGACTCTCACCAGAATCAAATTATTGCTTATATCCAGATTATTAAATCGGTTTGAAAAACAAATCAGATTCTTCAAATTGAGATTATTGCTAAGGTCAATTGAAGCTAATACATTATTATCGCAATATAGTACTCCAAGGCTTGTATTTTTTCTCAAATCAATTTTGGATAAATCATTATTAGAGAAATCAAGTGCATACAAATCCACATTTTTACTCACATCAAGACTCGATAATAGATTGTAAGAACAATCAAGAGTTTGCAGTTTTGTATTATCACTCACATCAAGACTTGTTAATTCGTTTCTATTACAATAGAGCTCTAACAATTCTATACATCCACTAACATCTAGTTCAGACATTCCGGCTTCAGAGCCATAGTTGTAGTTTCTTTTGCAATCCAGGTATTCAAGCGAGGCATGATTACTAACATCTAGACTTGTAAGCTCGTTTTCTCCACATAATATATTTTTCAGTTCAGTGTTTTTGCTAACGTCAATGCTGGTCAAAGAGTTTTGGTAACAACGCAAATCCTTCAGTTTCTCGCATCTGCTCACATTTAAACTTTCCAGCCCATTAATAGAACAATCCAGTTCGAGCATTTCCGGATTATTACTCAGATCAAGAGTTTTTATTTTATTGACGTGGCAATATAAGCAATGCAATTCTATATTCTTACTAACATCAAGGCTGGATAGTTGGTTTGAACGGCAGTTTAGCCATACAAGATTCGGACATTTACTAACATCAAGAGCCGAAATTTGGTTAGAGAAGCAATATAGATCCTCAAGTTGCGTGCATTTACTAACATCAATGTCAGTCAGTTCGTTAGATGAACAGTTTAAATATGTCAGTAAGGTGTTGTTGCTTACGTCAAGGTTCGACAGTGAGTTGCTTGCGCAATTAAGCACCAGCAGTTCTGTATTCTTACTAATTTCAAGTTTCCCCATTTGATTTGATACACAATACAGATATTTCAGTTTAGTATTCTCTTTCAAGTCGAGCTTCCAGATCTGATTATATGAACAGGAAAGATATTCAAGTTCCGTATTCTTACTTACATCAAGCTTTTCCAAATCATTATATATACAAGTAAGTTTCTCCAATGATGTAAAAAACTCGATTCCAGTCAAATCAGATACACCGCGTTTCTTGAGATATATTTCTTTTGCCTCTGAAATCTCATCCGCACTTAAAGAACCATTATCGTCTGAATCAAAACAAGCCGATACATAATCCCGGAATACATCATCCGGGAAATTTGTTTTGTCTATCGCAATTCCGGCAGCCTCTACTATCCTCGGTGCCTTGATCAGCCCGCCCTCGAAAACGGAGAACATCATTGATGCAGATAAGATCATAACCATCATTTTCGAAAATCTTCTCATAGCCTTGCCTTCGCCACTCCTTCTACAAAAACCGGGAATACTTGTATTGTGCTATGCGTAGTATATACCTCTTTAAACCAGGTAACAAAGCAAGAGACGCAACTCTGCTGGGTGACAGTGATGCGCCTCTTTCGTTAACAGATTTGAATTAGTACTCAGACATAGCCGAGCCATACACCTGATTCATCAAAATTATTCATTTTCCCATCAATACTTACTTTGCCGGTAACCATTTCGCCAGTGGCAGGACTCAGGTAGTACCAGTATTTTCCGGTCTGATGCCATCCGGTCTTCATGGCTCCATTCTCATCAAAGTAATACCATTTAGTGCCAACCTTACACCAGCCAGTTACCATAGCTCCGGAATTGGTCAGGTAATACCATGTGTTCCCAACTTTTATCCAGCCTGTAGCCATTGCGCCTGAAGCACCCAGGTAATACCAGGTGGTTCCGACTTTGACCCAGCCTTTAGCCATTGCTCCGGAAGCGCCTAAGTAGTACCATGAATCACCATCCTGGATCCAACCTTTCTGCATTACACCGTTACTGTCGCAGTAATACCAGGAGGTGCCATCTTTGATCCAGCCTGTGGCCTTATTGCCGTTAGCGTCATAGTAGTACCAGTTGCCGCCTTCCTTGACCCATGTTGACTTAGGCTTGGGCGAAGGTGTAGGTGTTACAGTAGGCTTTGTTGTAGGTTTTGCCGTAGGAGTAACCGTTGGCTTCTTTGTCGGTGTAGCCGTCGGTTTCTTTGTAGGCGTAACTGTCGGCTTCTTCGTAGGTGTAGCCGTAGGTTTATTTGTAGGTGTAACCGTTGGTTTTGTAGTTGGTCTTACCGTGGGCTTTACAGTAGGTGTAGCTGTCGGCTTCTTTGTTGGAGTAGCCGTAGGTTTCTTTGTTGGAGTAGCCGTAGGTTTCTTTGTAGGTGTAACCGTAGGTTTCTTTGTAGGTGTAACCGTGGGTTTCTTCGTAGGGGTTGCCGTTGGCTTCTTCGTAGGTGTAGGAGTAGCCGTTGGCTTCTTCGTAGGTGTAGGAGTAGCCGTTGGTTTTTTAGTAGGAGTCGGGGTAGCTGTAGGCTTCTTTGTAGGAGTAACTGTAGGCTTACTTGTCGGTCCTGCCGAATTAGAGGGCGCAGGAATCTTCACAGGCGCGCTGGCGTAATCAGTTACATTCGATCCGTTCACATCTTCTGCAACGATATAAACGAAATATTTTGTACCCCAGTCATTAAGATTAAGAGACGAAGGAAGTGTGAATGATCCTGTGCCGGTCATACCAAATGTGCCGCTCAATCCGTCGTAGAAAAGGATTCTCGCATTTCCGGAATTGCCGGTCTTATACTCTTTATCGAGAATCAGAACAGACGCACGAGTAGCATTTCCGGCATTCGATCCGGTTATGGTATATGGCACAGTGATCTTTGATCCCTCAGCCGTTGCCTTTTTACCACTGGTAACCGCGATGCTCATGTTACTGTCATTTAATGTGAGCTTAAATTCGTTTGAAGATGTAAGAGATGTGGAAAAGAGTATCTCATTCTGGTCAACATTGAAAGCAGGAGAAACACCAATCTTGTTATCTATCTGATATGTGCGCAGCTGACCGTTAAAAGTTATATATCCGCAGCTGTTATCATTTGGCTGATAATCAGAACGCAGCCACCAGAATCTTGATGTTCCATCTTTGACGCGGTTTTTACTCTTAGTATCTTCTGTACTGTATCCGTAGGCCACATTAGATGCTTCTTCTGCATCCAACACGAAAACTTTCTCGCCAGTCAGAGCCACATAGCTCTTAAACCCTTTCTGTGTCCATTCTGAGACATTTCCGGCTTTGGTTCCGACTGTAAGGTTGTGTGAACTTCTGTAGCTGCTTGCTAAAGCATCTTTCTCAATATCAGTAAACGATACTCTGATAAACGTGTCATTAAGATAATCTTTTAATTCGCTCTCTGCCCAGGATTTACTGCTTACATCGAAAACGTGGGTAAAAAGTGTCGAATCGCAGTCAAGAAATAATGTCTTTCCTGACGAAAACGTTGTTGAATCCTTTTCCAAAACACGGAATTTGATCGAAGAACCTCTATTTGTACCAAAATACACATAATTCCCTGACCAATTACTATCTGCGCTCGGTGCATTAGGATTTGAAATGCCTGCAGTCCCAAGATAAGTGTTGCTCTGATTCTTTGTTTCCGCAGCAAGAACCGTACTGCTGCCAAGCAACCCCGAAACAAACGAAATGCTCATCGCAGCAGCTAATAATCCCGATGCACACTTTTTAAATATCTTCATTAAGATCGTCACCTCCAGTATATTCGAACAATCTATCAACGATTAATTGTATACCAAATATCTCAAATTGCATCTGATCAGGCATATCCGATCCAGGCTCCTGAATCGCTGAATTTGCTCATCTTGCCGTCAATCATCAAATTGCCGGTTACCATTGCTCCAGTGGAATCGAAGTAGTACCACTGTGTTCCGGATTTAACCCAGCTGTTGACAGCCATCGCACCTGAAGCACTCATGTAGTACCATTTGCTACCATCCTGTACCCATCCAGTTGCCATAGCTCCGGAAGCACTCATGTAATACCATCTTCCACCATCCTGTACCCAACCGGTGGCCATTTCACCGGAAGGACTCATATAATACCATTTACCGCCGTCATGTACCCAACCGGTAGCCATTGCACCGGAAGAATTCATGTAATACCATTTACCACCGGCCTGGACCCAACCAGTAACCATTGCACCTGAAGCACTCATGTAATACCATTTACCGCCGTCCTGTACCCAGCCGGTCTGCATAATGCCATTAGTATCACAGTAGTACCAGGATGTTCCATCTTTGAACCAGCCTGTTGCTTTTTTGCCGCTGTCATCATAGTAGTACCATTTGCCACTTTCCTGCTTCCAAGTTGACTTGGGGTTAGGAGTAGGAGTAGCCGTAGGGTTCGAATTTGGTTTTGTAGAAATCACAGTAGTCGAATCGTAAGTCAAAATTCGATTATTTTCATTATCATTAATGTAATAATATCCTCTATCAGAAAGTATCTTTGCATAATTCTCAAATGCATGTTTAAGTTTGGAATTATTACTTATATCAAGGATTGTCAATGGATTGCTTTGGCACTCAAGACAATTTAACTCCGTACATCTGCTTATATCAAGGCTCGAAAGTTTGTTGCCAGCACATCCCAATCCTGTTAACGCTATGTTTTTCGATAAATCAATACTTGCAAGTTGATTATTATTGAAACCAAGATGTTCTAAAGCCGTGTTTTTGCTTAAATCAAGACTTGTAAGTTTATTGCCAGAACAATTAAATTCTTGTAGCAACTTGCTTTCACTTACATTAAGGCTTGTAAGCTGATTATTAGAGCATTCAAGAGTTTTTAAAGCTGTACATCCGCTTACATTAAGACTAGTAAGTTGATTATCATTACATTTAAGATGTTCTAAAGTAGTACATCCGCTTACATTAAGACTCACAAGTTGAAAATTGTGATCGCATTGAAGCTCTTGTAACGATGTGTTTTTGCTTAGATCAAGACTAGTAAGTTTACTGTCACAAAACGAAATAGTTTTTAAATTCTTACATGCGCTTACATCAAGACTTATAAGTGGATTGTAACTACATTCAAGATATTCTAAAGCCGTGTTTTTCCTTAAATCAAGACTTGTAAGATTATTGTCAGAACATTCAAGATTTACTAAAGCCGTGTTTTTCCTTAAATCAAGACTTGTAAGCTTACTGCTAACGCAGGAAAGCTTAGTCAAAGCAATACAGTCACTTAAGTCAAAACTTGTTAACTGATTTGCCATGCAATAAAGTTCCTGTAACGAAGAGCATCCGCTTACATCAAGGCTAGCAAGTTGTAAATTGTGAGAGCATTCAAGATATTCTAAAGCCGTACAACCGCTTACATTGAGACTTGTAAGTTCATTTGATCCGCAAATAAGATTTTTAATCGAAGTATTATTTCTAACAATAAGGCTTGTAAGTAGATTTCCACCGCAATGAAGTTCTTGTAGCGACTTGCATTTACTTACATCAAGACTTGTTAATTGATTGCTATAGCACTCAATGTGTTTTAGAGCCGTGTTTTTACTTACATCAAGAGCTGTAAGTTGATTCTCTGTACAATTAAGATATTCTAGTGACGTATTTTTGCTTACATCAAGGCTTGTAAGTTTATTATGGAAGCATTTAAGTTGTTTTAAATTCGTGTTTTTGCTTAAATCAAGGCTTGTAAGTTTATTGCCAGAACAATCCAGTATTTCAAGATATGAGAAAACCTCTATGCCTTTCAAAGATGAAATACCGGCAGAAGATAGAAATTCATCAATGCTTGTTACATTTACAATTTCCGGTAAAGATAAGTATCCATCTGCATCTGTATCACAATAAATCAATACATAAGTTCGAAAAGCCTCATCCGGGAAGTTTGTTGTATTAATTGTAATATCACCTGTGTCTTCAAATACTTTCGTTGGATCTAAAGCACCTGAAGAAATAAAATAGTACCACTTTGTTCCAATCTTATTCCATCCTGTAACCATAGCGCCCGAAGCACTCAGGAAGTACTTTTTACCGCCGTCCTCAATCCAGCCGGTCTGCATGACACCATCTTTATCAAAGTAATACCATGCTGTGCCATCGTTAGCCCAACTGGTTGCCTTCTCACCATTAGCATCATAGTAGTACCACTTTCCACCTTCATCTACCCACGTGGACTTAGGTTTGGGTGTAGGAGTAGGAGTGCTTCTCTGAGGATCAAACACACAATTAATCAAAGCTGTATTTTTGCTTACGTCGAGCGAGGACAAATAGTTGTTATTGCACTCCAAATATTCCAATGCAGTGTTCTTGCTTATATCTAGCGATGTCAATTGATTATCATAACAATACAGACTAGTCAACGCAGTATTCTTACTTACATCAATGTTTGTTAGTTCATTGCTTCCACAATTAAGTGATTGTAAAGCAATGTTTCTGCTTACATCAAGCGTTGTCAATTCATTACCACTGCAATCAAGAGATTGTAAAGCAATATTCCTGCTTACATCTAATGAAGCTAACTGGATATTACCGCAATGTAATATTTTCAATTCAGTATTCTTACTTACATCTAGTGTTGACATTTGGTTGCTGCTACATCTTAAATCTATCAGGGATGTATTCTTACTTACATCTAGGCTTGCTAGTTCATTTCTTTCAAAATCAAGTGAATGTAAAGCAGTATTCTTGCTAACATCTAGGCTTGCAAGTTTATTGTTCCAGCAAACAAGAGATTGCAAAGCAGTATTCTTGCTTATATCAAGACTTACAAGTTGGTTGTCACCGCAAGCTAAATCCGTTAGTGCAGTATTTTTGCTAACATCTAATGTAGTCAATTGGTTATTCCCACAATGTAAATAAGTCAATTCAATATTCTTACTTATATCAATCGAAGCCAATTGGTTATCAAAACAACATAAGCCAGTTAATACAGTATTCTTGCTAACATCAAGACTTGTAAGTTGGTTGCCACCACAATCTAAATAATCCAATACACTATTCCTGCTTACATCTAGGTTTGACAATTGGTTGTAACCGCAATTTAACCTATTTAGCGCAATATTCTTGCTTACATCAAGGCCTGCAATTTTATTGCTTAAGCAATTAAGAGATTGTAAAGCAGTATTATTCCTTACATCTAGTGTAGTCAATTGGTTGTTTTGACATTCCAATAATTCCAACGAAGTATTCTTGATAACATTAAGTGTTGTCAATTTGTTGTCATAGCAATATAGGGATGCTAATGCTGTGCATTTACTTACATCAAGTGTTGTTAACTGGTTGCCGGCACATTCTAAATGTGTCAAAGCTGTGAAATGCTCGATACCTTTTAAATCAGCAACGTTTTTATCACTAATAAAAATATGAGTTACAGCCTGGATTTCAGCAATGTCCAAGCCACCATTTTGATCTTTATCAAAATTATCGGATACATATTTCCTGAATACTTCATCCGGGAAATTCGTTTCATTTATCGCAACATCGCCATCAGCAATTACCGGAACAGAGAACAATGAACTTATCGGGATCGTTGTAGCTAACAAAGTAAAAGCCAGAATAGAACTAACAGTTTTGCGTAAACTCTTCATATAAGCCTCCGTATCAACCAAAAAATACTGCAATATTGATCATCCGTCTCAATTGCTGCAACACAAATCAAAATACAAATAGCATTTTGAGTTATTAATCCAACTATTCATAATTTTATATCCAGATAATCTTGTATGCCAATGCTGCAATAATATTTTACAAATTATTCTCAGATGAATCTCTTCTTGAATCATGCTGTAACCTTCCTATAAAATGAGAACGCACCCTCTGTCATTTTAACATCAGATGCGTCTCTTCCTGCTTGTCAGTTATTTGCTGGCGAATTTTCAAGTCAAGTGCAACGTGGTTGAATAGAAGACCTCGTAAGGTGTTGCATAGCCCAGACACTTTCTTGGCCTGGTGTTCAGATTATACACGACCTGTTTGACTAATTTATCTGTCATTTGTGTTATGTCCTTTCCTTTTGGAAAATATTCTCTAAGTAAGCCGTTGGTATTCTCGTTTGTTCCTCTAGCCCAGGGTTGGTGAGGTGCCGGAAAGTAGAATTCAATGCCGGTTTCTTTAGT
>JAIKYD010000030.1 GCA_024683485.1 Saccharofermentans sp.
AGAGGATTAAGGAAAGATCATGCAGGGCGAAGCGGTGCCTGCATGAGATTTACGTATCCTCAAAGGGAGTCAAGGGGCTCTCCCCTTGCACACCAACCTTGCTTGCAAGGTGTAGTGTGTTACACCCGACAGATATAGAAAGAATATCGAGGGAGATCAGTCTTCCGGTGGACGACTGATCGGACGATGATATTCGTGGCTGTTGGGGAGATATGAGAGCGCCGCCGTCTTTGGCGCTCTTATAGCGATACAACAGAGCATTGTTGTGGAATTGACCGCCGCTTATTGCGGGCAATTTCACATAAGATGCGTCCTTCTATTTCTGTAGCGGTGTATAAGACCGTATGTACATCCTCGCTAAAAGCGAGGTTTTTTTTTGCCTTAAGAAAGGAGCTGAAAGCATGGCATACGCAATAATGAGAATCAACAAATGCAAGCTTGGTGCCGTAAGCCGCATTGAAAAGCACCATGAACGCAAGAAGGATGTTTACAAGAGCAATCCTGACATTGATATTAAACGCTCAGCTCTGAACTTTCACATTAAAGATCCGCCCGACAGTTACAGAAGACTGATACGGAAACGTATTGAAGAAGTTGGCTGCCGTACCCGCAAGGACAGTGTCGTTCTGCAGGACAGCATCTGTACCGCATCACCTGAGTTTTTCAAAGGGAAAACATCACGGCAAACGGAAGATTTCTTCAGAACGGCATACAGGTTTTATTGTAAGACGTTCGGAGCGGACAATATCATATCAGCCGTTGTCCATCTTGATGAAAGAACGCCACACATGCACGTGTGCTTCGTTCCGATCACCAAGGATAGGAGATTATCCTCCAAGACGGTGATAGGTGGTCCTGTGGGGCTTGTGAAGCTTCAGGATGACTTCTACTCACATATGATCTACCAATTCCCCGAACTTAAACGCGGGATTCCGAAGCGGATTACACACCGTAAACATCTTCCGACATACCTGTTCAAGAATGCTGACATGCTCATGGAGCATTTCGATGAGATCTCAAAGGCTATCAACGATATAAACATGCTGAAGGGCAAAGAGAAGAAAGCACAGGCCATAGAGCTTATATCGAGATATGCACCCGAGATGGCAAAGATGAAAGAACAGCTCAAGTCGGTCAACGGATATGTTGAAAAGCTGAATAAGGATATCTGGGATGAGCGAGATATCAGCCGATTCTGGATAGGAAAATCCGAAAAGCTTGAAGAAGCCATCAAGGAAAAAGATGACAAGATCTATGAGCTCCAGGCTAAACAACAAAAGTTACAGAAAACCATTGACCGCCTTCCTCCCGGTCTTCTTGATGAGCTTGATAGATTGGAGCGGGAAAGAAGGAAGGCAAACACAAGGAATGATTGGATACGATAACAAAAAGAAAGAAGGAAAATATGAGAAAAGAAGTTCCAATTGCAGATAAAGCATTACTCACACTGGAAGAAGCTGCTGCTTATTTCAACATAGGCGTAAACAAGCTTCGTGAGATTACCGGTGACGATCACTGTCCATATGTATTATGGAATAGCAGTAAAAGACTAATAAAACGTGACATTTTTAAAGACTTCCTGTACAAACAGTTTTCAATTTAAGATAAAACTGGCTGTATAAAAGAAATACCCGAGTTTATAATGGACTCGGGTATTTTCTTTTATGGGCCTAAGGAGGTTCATAAATGAAAACAAAAAGATGCACCCAAAACAAAATTAAACTTAGAAAAGGAGAGTATCAGAGGAAAAACAAAACATTTGAGTACAGATGGAACGATAGTAATGGAAAGACTCACTGTGTTTATGCCAAGTCACTTTCCGAACTCAGGGATAAGGAAGATATCATTACGAGAGATATCTTGGATGGAATCGATTACAGCAAACTGGACTCGACAATCGACTCTTACTTTGAGTTATGGAAGAAAATCAAAACCGGTATCAGAGAAACCACTTTCGCAACTTATGTCAGCTTTTATGAGCGATATATTGCTCCAGAATACGGAAAAACAAAAATGAAAGATGTCTCTTATAGTAGCGTAGCATTGTTTCTCAAAGGCTTGGCAGTTAACAAAGGCTTAAAGTATGCATCAATCAGAAACATTGAGTTATCACTTTCAATGGTTCTCGATATTGCGGTTAAGGATGACGTTTTAAGAAGCAATCCATGCAAAGGAGTACTCAGAGATCTACAAAGAGAATATGCAAACGATTCAAAAGTAGTAAGAGCACTATCCCTTCAGGAACAGAAAACCTTTGAGGCCTATATAGCCAAACCCGGTAAATACCATCAATACTATCCAGTCATTACAGTAATGCTATGGACAGGTATGAGGGTCGGTGAAGTACTCGGTTTAAGATGGGAAGACATTGATTTCGAAAATAATGAGATAAGTGTAAATCATACCCTTCTCTTTTACTCAAAAGGTAAAGGCAAAGGTAGTAGTTATAAGATTAACCCGCCTAAAACCAAAAGCAGTAACCGTATCGTTCCCATGTTGCCAAAAGTTAAAGAAGCGTTGTTATATGAAAAGAGAAAACAGGATCTGTTAGGCATCAGCTGCGGTATGGTAATTGAAGGATATACTAACTTCATATTTCTCAACAATAAAGGAATGGTATTAGATTATAAGAAGCTGAACCATAAACTTGACCTGATCTGTAACGAAATCAACGACGAGATTCACAAAGAAAATCCTGCCGCTCTTGATTTCCCCCATGTTCATAATCATATGCTAAGGCACACATTTGCCACCAGAATGAGAGAAGCAGGGGCAGACATAAAGGCAACATCAGAGATGATGGGACACGAAGGTATCCTAATAACTCTTAAAACATACACAGATGCTTCACGAGAGTTTAAGAACAGAGAAATCGCTGCGCTCCAAGATTATTACGAGAATGCGACTTGAAACTTACCAAAAAACTTACCAATTTTGGTAAAAGAATTCTAACGACTTATAAGGCGTTCTGTACTTAAGAAATCTTCTGAAAAGCCCGAATGACAGGGATTTAACGGTTTATAACAATAATTGTAAAACCGTCCAAATCTGTCCTGTCACCTCGACCATTTAAAAAGCCGGTCGGATCGATTGATCCTGCCGGCTGTTTTTTATCAGTCAAACCACTGTTTCTCGAAATCCTCAACAGGAATCGGTTTGGAGAAGTAATAACCCTGATAAAGCTTACAGCCCATGTCGTAAAGTTTTTCGAACTGCTTTGCGGTCTCAACGCCTTCAGTGAGCGTGTCGATTCCAAGATCATCAGACATGTTGATGATGTTCTTGATGATCAGTCCGGCCTTCATGTTGCGCTCTGAATCCTTAAGGAACTGCATGTCGATCTTGATCAGATCAAGACTGATGTCCTTAAGCAGGTTGAGCGAAGAATAACCGCTTCCGAAATCGTCCATCTCAACGATAAAGCCGTACTCGCGAAGAGTCGAAATGATCTTGAACATGTCTATGTTTTCCGTGGTAACGGCGGTCTCCGTGATCTCTATCCTGAGTTTTTCAGGTTTGATCCCAAACTCTTCGACCAGTGACTTCATTTCAGATACGACATCGAGACGCAAGAAATCTTTGGGTGAAACGTTTACGGAGATAAAGCTCTTGATACCTTTTTCCTTCCACGAGGCAAGAAGCTCACAGGCACATCTCCACATATACTTGTCAACGAAGGATATCAGTCCGTTTCTCTCGAATACCGGAATGAACTGTCCGGGATTCAGGAAACCTTCTTCGGGATGGATCCATCTTACGAGCGCTTCAGCGCCTGCGAGAAGGCCCTGCGAGTCAACGATCGGCTGAAGATAAGGTCTGATCTGCTTTGTTGCGATCGCTTCCTTGAGCTGGTTGGAAATGAGCTGGTCATGGACCGCGTCGCTTCTGAGCTTATCGTCGTAGAAGACTACCTTGTTGTGATAGTTGTCACTTATAACTGTCGTTGCAAGACGCGCACTGTCAAAGAATAGCTGCAGATCTATATCTTCATCTTTGCTGAAATCATAAACGCCAAAATAAATGAGAATGTGATGCTCCATGTTCTCATCAGAAACGCTGAAGGTCTCAAGAAGCCTTTCAAGCTTTGACACATCGAAACGTGCTTTGTCGATCAGCATGCCGAAAGAATCGTTTCCGAGCCTTCCGAATATTGTTTTCTTACTTGAATTTTCCTGAATAGTCTGGGCAACCTTCTTAATCGTGAGCGTTCCGAATTCGCTTCCGAAAACGTCATTGATCATCTTGTAATTGGCGATCTCGATATAGCCTGCCATATAATCGGTCGCATTATCGTGAGAAAGCCTCTTGCTTATCTTTTCGAAAAGATATTCTTTGGTATAGAAGCCGGTAACCTTATCGTGAGTCGAGTTATATATTTCCTTCTGCATCGCAAGCTGTTCATCCGTGTAATCATGAACGGTGAGGTAAGAGCCGGTCAGTCTCCCCAGCTCATCTACGGCGGAACGCATTGAAAGCTCCAGATATTGGGCGTCATCACCGTCACCGACGATAACTTTCTTTTCCCATCCGGCATTTTCAAAATCTATGTCGTCAAAGAGGAACTGAAGATTTGCTTTGACGTCATCATATTTGTCTTTCGAAACGCCGATAAGCCTTCTTCCGGGTTCGTTTGTCCAAATACACTTACCGCCGTTGTCAAAGAAGAAGATCGCGTCAGGCATGTCGGAAGCCATGCTCGCCAGGAGCCTGTCCAAGACCCTCATAGATCTGTAATGGAGCGCAAAGAAATATACGAGGAGACCGAATATGGCAAATCCGATCATGGACATGTCCATCGGCTGGCCTGAGAAGATGTAATAGGATTCAATCGCTCCCGTTATGACCATCGAGAAAAGGATAACCATGTACTTCTCAACATAGACCTTTGATGCCTTTGAAGTAACGACGACGAAAATTATAAGGCTGGCGAAGAAAAGAGAGTAACAGACAACTCTGTGGTACGCCTGTCCGATATAAGGGATTACCCTGTAATATTCGCGGCCTTCGACAAAGATCTTCTCCGTAGCGAAGGAAAGGCCTATATACGGGTTAAGTGCATAATGCAGCACGTCAATGCCAAAGATACTGTAGATCAGTATAAGGATCGGGCGCTTCGGACTGCCAATTCCGCAATACGAATGTGTGAAATAGAAAATAGAACAAACCGAGGCATCCATGCCCAGAAAATAAATATAACAACCAACGGTCGCGATAATGTCGTCTGATGATGCGATCAGGATGAGATTTCCGAGGACGGGTATTGCCAATGCCACCATAAGATAGGTTACATATTTGCTGACAGGCTTTTTAGAACGGAGAGCAAACACCGCGCAAACGAGAAGTGAGATTATCAGCAGAGCGAATAAAACTGATAATGAAGTCCTCATA
Organism: Saccharofermentans sp.; assembly: GCA_024683485.1. Lineage (GTDB taxonomy): Bacteria > Bacillota > Clostridia > Saccharofermentanales > Saccharofermentanaceae > Saccharofermentans. The sequence continues at coordinate 5,389 of JAIKYD010000030.1, forward strand.
ACACACCTTTCCATCGTGATTATGAGTATATTCTAACATTTAGCCTAAAAGATTACATTTACACGGAGGTTACATAATCTTAATAAATCAGGGGGCTTTCAGCCGTCCGTGATCTTACGTCTTGCGGTTCTTGT
>JAIKYD010000054.1 GCA_024683485.1 Saccharofermentans sp.
AGAGGTGCTTGGCAGGGCAGGTCTTATCAGTCGCCTTGATTACTACAATGAGCGTCACGCTTTGAAGTTAAGTTGAACCGCCGTATGCCGAACGGCACGTACGGTGGTGTGAGAGGGGGATTAAATTCCCCCTACTCGATTTTCGCCAGCGGAAAAATCTTCTGAAACACTTTGTTTATGCTAAAATACACCTATGTTTAAACGATTGATTTCTTTTATTTTATTATCTGTAATGTCGCTGTTACTTTTGGCCGGCTGTTCTTCAAATGATTCAGGCAAGCCGGAGGAATTTGATGCGGAACATTTCGTGGAAGATTGCAAGATACTTATGCCTGCGGCCAAGTATGAAGACGCTGATCCCAAGGATTTTATGATCAATTTCACGACTACTGTCTTTATCCGGTTTGGAAAGAGCGACTACTACAAGAATATGACTGAAGAAGAAAGAATCGAAGCCCTGAATGAATTGGGAAAAGTACTTGAGACCTTTAGTTACGGAGTTGCTGAGGATGGCTTTGTTACACATTTCCGTGTTAATAAATTAAAGCATGCGGCTGTATGGAATGTTAAGGGTTATAGTGACGCAGACTTGATGTGGTATATGCCGGGGTATTGATATGCAAGCATTACAGTCAACATTGATTCAATTGGCGCAAGGCTTTAAATTCACGTTTGGTATTTTTTTCTTTACGCTGATATTCTCAATCCCTTTGGGATTGCTCGTTTCCAGGGGAAGGATGTCAAAGATCAAGATCGTATCATTGATATTTCAGCTTTATATTTCGATACTCAGAGGCACGCCTCTCATGCTCCAGCTGTTGCTGGTCTACTTTGGCCCGTATTATATTTTCGGAGTCAATCTGGGAAGCATACAGGTAGGTCCGTTTAACTACAGGTTCATTGCTACGATCATAGCTTTCTCACTGAACTATGCAGCTTATTTTGCTGAGATATTCAGGGGCGGGATCCAGTCAATGTCCAAAGGCCAGTATGAAGCGGCAACTGTTCTTGGTTTTTCAAAGATGCAGACATACTTCAAGATCATCCTGCCCCAGGTTATTAAGAGGGTTTTGCCTTCAGTTTCCAACGAGATCATAACGCTTGTCAAAGATACTTCGCTTGCTCAGGTCCTTTCCGTTACGGAAATGTTCACTAAGGCTTCGGCTGCTGCTTCTGCCCAGGTTTCCGTAGTTCCTTTCATAGTAGCTGGTGCGTTCTATTATGCGATGAACCTCATTGTTGAGACCATCCTGAACCGTGTCGAAAAATCAATGTCCTACTATTCTTAACGGGGTTATCTTACTATGACTGATACTAACAAAGATACCGTTCTTGAGATAAACGCAATACATAAATCCTTTGGCAATCTGGAAGTCCTTAAGGGTATAACGGTTAATGTTGACCGCGGAGAGGTCGTTGCAGTTATCGGACCTTCCGGAGGCGGTAAATCCACGCTGTTAAGATGTGCCACCACACTCGAAAAGGTTGATTCCGGCAAGATCGTTATAGGCGGGGATGTTCTTTGCGAGACAAAAGACGGCCGTATCTCTTATTGCGACAAAAAACTCGAGAAGGAGATACGCTCCAAGTTCGGCCTTGTATTCCAGAACTTCAATCTTTTCCCGCATTTCTCTGTAAAAAGAAACATTACAGAGGCTTTGATCCATGTGCATAAAAAGTCCAAAGAGGAGGCTGAAGAGATCTGCCGTCATCTTCTTGCTAAAATGGACCTTACAGAGAAAGCTGATGCCTACCCCTGCAATCTTTCAGGCGGTCAGCAACAGAGAGTATCGATTGCAAGGGCACTTGCGACAAATCCTGAGATCATCTTCTTTGATGAGCCGACATCTGCTTTGGATCCTGAACTGACCAAAGGAGTCCTGACTGTAATCAAGGAATTGGCCAAGGAGAAGATGACTATGGTAATCGTCACTCACGAGATGAGTTTTGCACGTGATGTTGCGGACCGGATAGTCTTCATGGACGGCGGTGTGATCGTCGAGGAAGGTCCCGCTTATGAACTCGTCACTAATCCCAAACAGGAGAGGACAAAGGCTTTCCTCGCAGGTTATTGATTCTTGATTGGTGTTACATTAATTTTGCCAGGAGGTGATATTCATATGTTGTTCCGAAAACAATCTTTGAAGCTTTTTACCGGTGCCTTGGCTGCATTTATGCTCCTGGGAGCATTTCCCTTTTCAGGGGACAAGGTTAATGCAGCCGACCAGACGGATGTCCTTGAGATCCCCGCGATTACTGAGAAAACCCTCAGCGTGCCAAAGATAACTCAAAACACTCTTGAGGTTCCTGCGATAAAGCAAAACACTTTAACTGTTTCTAAAGCGGAAATACTGAAGAAATCCGGAAATATGACGTATAAGGGGCAGGAATACAATTATTCCTACACTGCACCCAGAGACGGAACATACAGATTTGAACTGTCCGGTATTGATGAGTCCGGAGTAACCATCAAGGACTATGTCCGTGTCAAAGATCCTGATGGTTCATACCTTGATTATACATACGGTGGTAATGGCAGTGGTGTAACCGTAAAACTTAATGCGAACAAAACTTACACGGTTACAGTTGAACAATATCAGAATTTTGGAAGTTTCACGCTTCTTATCGGACAGGCTAAAGAGATTAAGAATATTGCTAATTATACAAAAGTTAAAGACAGCACAGAGTATACGGATCAGCTTAATGTATACTCATTAACTGCGCCAAGAACCGGTACTTACAGATTTGAACTTGCTGATATTAATACGTCAGGTGCTACTATAAAAGACTATGTCAGAGTAAGAAATGCAGATGGTGATTACCTTGATTACACATACGGCGGTAATGGCAGCGGCGTTACTGTAAAACTCGATGCTGGAAAGAAATACACTGTAGAAGTTGAGCAATATGAAAAACTCGGTTCTTATACGTTGATCGTGGGTCAGCCTAAGGAAATCAAAAATATTGTTTCTTATACTGAAGTTAAGGACAGCACGCAGTATACAGATCAATTGAATGAATATTCATTGACTGCGCCCAGGTCCGGAACTTACAGGTTTGAGTTTGCAGATATTAACACTACCGGTACTGCTATAAAGTTTTACGTTAGAGTTAGAAATGCTGACGGAAATTATCTTGATTACACATATGGTGGTAACGGTACTGGAGTTACTGTAAAACTTGAGGCGGATAAGAAATACACAATTGAAGTTGAGCAATATGAAAGACTCGGTACTTATACTTTAATAGTAGGTCAGCCGAAGGAAACAAAAAACATCGGTTCTTATACCAAGATCAAGGACTATACACAGTATACGGATCAGGTAAACACTTATTCATTAACAGCATCCAGAACCGGGACATACAGGTTTGAATTAGCTGATATTGACACAACAGGTGCTACTATTAAAAACTATCTCAGAGTAAAAAACACAGATGGTAATTACCTTGATTATGTATATGGCGGCAATGGCAGTGGCGTTACTGTAAAGCTTGAAGCAAATAAACTGTACACGGTCGAGGTCGAGCAATACGAGAAATTAGGTTCATATAGTTTGATCGTAGGGCAACAGAAGAAAACAACTGAAATAAGTAATTATCATTACGTTAAAGACTGTACACAGTTTACAGATCAAATAAATAAATATAGTTTTGTTCCGGCAAAGGATGCAACTTATACATTCTGGCTGGAGGATATCGTTAATGATGGAGTCACCAGACAGGTATATTTGAGGGCCAAGAATCCTGATGGAGATTTGATGAATTACATTACGGTCAGCGGACGTGGAAAAGGTGTCAAAGTCAATTTGGAGAAAGGCAAGAATTATACCATCGAGGTTGAACAGTATACAAATTTCATGTCTTATACTCTTGTTGTTGGTGTGCCCGGATCAGAGGAGATAAAAGCAACTCCTACACCTAAACCGACGGCAACAACGGCACCGACAAAGAAACCTACGGCAACTACGGCGCCGACAAAGAAACCTACGGCAACACCTACTCAATCTGCCAAAAAGACCGGATGGAAACTTGAAGGAAAATATTGGTATTACTACAATGCCAAGGGTGTCAAGGTAACAGCCTGGCAGAAGATCGAGGGAACATGGTATTACTTTAACGGTAAAGGCATCATGCTTACCGGCTGGCAGCAGATCAGCAGTAAATGGTACTATTTAGGAACATCCGGAGCAATGGCAACAGGCTGGGTACAGGACGGTAAGAACTGGTATTTTATGGGTGATACCGGAGTGATGGCCACAGGCTGGATCAAAGACGGAAATAAATGGTACTACATGAATGCAGCCGGTGCTATGACTACGGGTTGGATCCAGGACGGCGGCAAGTGGTATTACATGAGTCCTTCAGGCGCAATGGCTACCGGATGGGTTCAGTATGGAAAAGTCTGGTATTACATGAATTCTTCGGGAGCTATGGTGACCGGCTGGCTTCAGGATGGTACTCACTGGTATTACTTTGATTCCACTGGTGCTATGAAGACAGGTTGGCTGACGTTAGGCAACAACAAGTATTATCTGTCTGATTCCGGAGCAATGGTTACGGGCATTCAGAAGATCGGCGGAAAGACTTATAAGTTTAATTCCAGTGGAGTGCTGATCAGCGGATAAGAGTTAAGAATTCATAGTTTAAATTGCATTGAAATGGGCGCATCTGATGTTGATAAAACTGATGATGCGTCCTTTTTCTATTGAGAATGATTCTTTTCTCTGTTTAAGAGCAGATATGATATTGACCTAAAATCGAACTAATAGTACAATTATCGTACTTATAGTTCTAAAATCGAACTTGTAGTGCGGAATTAGTGTGCAGAAAACATATTTAGAAAGAAGCTTTCCTGATATGTAAAAGCGTTGAATCAATATAAGACTGATGGAGGTTAGATATGAAAAAGCCAACACTGATCGAAATACATACAGAATCAATCATGGATGCTGCGGAGGAGCTTTTCGAAGAGAAAGGTTATTATGCAACATCGATCGATGATATTGCCTATTCCACAGGGATAAGCAAATCCACTCTTTATGTTTATTTCAAGAGTAAGCAGATGATCTGGGACAGTATTGTTTGTAAATACATGAAGCTGCTTCTTGAGACTGCAAAGAAGGCGGCTGAATCTAAGGGAAGTTTTGAAGACAGATACTATAAGCTTTGTTTTGATTTAGAAGAACAGTTCGAAGCTCATCCATTGTTTTATAAAGGAACTCTTGGAAAGATATCAATGGATATGGAGAATGAACTTTATAAGAAGATATATGAGACCGGTGAAGAGATCAACGAGGCAATTGCTGTGTTTATCAGAAGCGGTATTGAGGAAGGTGCTGTCAGGAAGGATCTTGATATCTATCCTGCAGTCATTATGATGTGGTCTTCGATATCGGGGATCATTTCTATGGCCATCGATAAGGAAGAGTATCTGTGCACAAGATATAAAATGAGCAGGCAGGATTACCTTAAGCAGGCGTTCAGGATGCTTCTGGAGGGTGTTGTATGAATGCAATTTATCTTAGTGGCACAGGTAATTCAAAGCATGCAGCAACCCTGTTATTAAATTGCCTTGATCCAGATGGCAGAGCAGTTCCGATCGAATCTGAAGATGCCTTGGCTGTTCTCGAAAGTGAAGAACTGATAATTGCATATCCGACTCAGTTCTCGAATATTCCTTATATGGTCAGAGAATTCATTAATAAACACGGGGATTCTTGGAAAGGGAAGAAGGTATTTCTCATAACTACCATGGGACTGTTTTCAGGAGACGGAACAGGCTGTGCCGCAAGACTTCTGCGGAAATACGGGGCAGTGATCACAGGCGGGCTTCAGATCAAGATGCCTGATTCGGTATGTGACTGCAAGGCATTGAAAAAGACCGCTGAACAGAACAACGGGATAATTAAAGAGGCTGACAGACGCATAACTGAAGCTGCAAAGCTGATGAAAGAAGGTAAATATCCACAGGAAGGATTGTCAGTATTTGCTCACTTGGCAGGACTGTTCGGACAACGACTCTGGTTCTACAACAAAACGACAGGCTATACGGATAAACTTAAGATCGATACAGCCAGGTGCATCGGATGCGGTTTATGTGCAAATAACTGTCCGGCACAGAATCTGAAGATAGTTGATGGTAAACCTGTTGCATCTGATCACTGCACCATGTGCTACAGATGCATAAGCAAGTGTCCTAAGCAGGCTATTACTCTTCTGGGCAAGGAAGTATACGAACAGGCAAGTTACGAAAGATATGCAAATGAATTATCTTGATTAAGTGGTGGTTAAGACGGGGCAAGCCCCGCCTTGCATCTACGATACCAGGCTTCAAGCAACCGACAGAATAAAATATATCCCCATAGGCGCTAAGAAATCTAAGCTTATACTTGAATTTTCAAGCAAACAGAGAAAAAAATATATCTCCACGTACGAGAGATTCAAGACTGAATTCAAGATTTCAAGCAACCGACAGAATAAAATATATCCCCATAGGCGCGAGTTATTTGCGTTAGCAAATACTGTCCGAAGCGCCGGGGATATTATTTTATTCTGGTTTATAGCTGTCCTTCAATGATACTGCCCTGTTGAAGACCAGGTGCTCGGGGGATGAGTCCTTGGAGTCTGCGCAGAAATATCCTGTTCTAAGGAACTGGAATCTGTCAGCAGGTTTTGTGTCCTTAAGGAATGCTTCGAGCTTTGCTCCTTTGATGACTTCAAGGGAATCAGGATTGATGAAATCAAGATAATTGCAGTCAGCGAGGTCAGGCTGTTCGGTAGTGAAGAGCCTGTCGTAAAGTCTGATCTCGGCATCAACGCAGTTAAGTGCATCAACCCAGTGGATTGTGGATTTGATCTTTCTGCCATCGAGAGTGTTGCCGCCCCTTGAATCCGGATCGTATGTGCAGTGAACTGCAGTTACATTGCCGGAGTCATCGTGATCGCAGGAAACACACTTAATAACATAAGCTGATTTAAGGCGCACCTCATTGCCGGGGAAGAGCCTGAAATACTTGGGAGCGGGAACTTCCATGAAGTCTTCGGTTTCGATCCAGAGTTCTCTTGAGAATGTGACTTTGCGTGTGCCGGCATTCTCGTCCTTGGGGTTGTTCTCAACGTCAAACTCTTCTGTAACTCCTTCAGGATAGTTGTCTATGATGAGTTTGACGGGCTTAAGAACAGCCATTGCTCTCTGGGCGTGTTCATTAAGATCCTCGCGGAGACAGTATTCAAGGAAAGCAAAGTCAACAACGCTGTTTACTTTCGCGACACCGTTGCGCGAACTGAAGTTGTGTATGGATGCAGGCGTGTAGCCTCTTCTCCTGAGACCGCACAGAGTGGGCATTCTGGGGTCATCCCATCCGGTAACGATCCCGGCCTCGATCATGGCACGGAGTTTTCTCTTTGATAATACTGTGTGAGTGATGCCAAGACGTGCAAACTCGATCTGACGTGGTTTGCATTCGACCGAAATATTGTTGACTACCCAATCATATAAGGGACGGTGTGACTCAAATTCAAGTGAACACAGGGAATGTGTTATGCCTTCAAGAGCATCTTCGATCGGATGGGCAAAATCATACATAGGATAGATGCACCATTCGGTTCCGGTCCTGTGATGAGGGAGATGATTGATCCTGTAAATGACCGGATCTCTCATGTTGAAATTACCGGATGCAAGGTCGATCTTTGCGCGGAGTGTCATCTTTCCGTCTTCAAATTCACCGGCCCTCATTCTGCTGAACAGATCGAGACTATCCTCGATAGGTCTGTCGCGGTAAGGGGAAGTGGCGGGTGTCTTTGTATCGCCTCTCATATCACGCATCTGGTCAGGTGTGAGTTCGCAGACATAAGCAAGACCTTTTTTGATGAGCTCAACAGCAAATCCGTACATCTGCTCAAAATACTCAGAGGCATAGAAAAATCTGTCATCCCAGTCGTGGCCGAGCCAGTGGATATCCTCTTTAATAGCCTCAACAAACTCCTCATCCTCTTTGGTGGGGTTAGTATCGTCCATTCTGAGATTGCATAATCCGTTATATTCCTCAGCGGTTCCGAAATCGATCTCCAGAGCCTTGGCGTGACCGATATGAAGATAACCGTTCGGTTCGGGAGGGAATCTAGTATGGATCTTCTTACCGTAAACGCGTCCGCCTTCTTTAAGCTCCTCGTCAATTATCTGTTCAATAAAATTCTTGCTGTCTGCCATATTCCACTATACTCCTGATCAAAGTCTTGAATAAGCGTATTTAATTCTTCTAAGGGATTCATCCCTGCCCAAAAGCATCATGACCTCAGCGCATCCTCCCGGAGTTACTGCAACGCCTGCCGCAGCTATCCTTACAGGCCACATTACGACTGAGTTCTTGACTTCCAGGCTTTCGGCCAGTGTCTTCATAGCTTCGGTGATAGCTTCTCTGTCCCATGCGGTGTCCTCAAGTACAGGGATAGCCTTTCCGAGCATTTCTTTAGATGATTCTATGGTTGATTTGCTCTTCTTATGCTCGAAAAGTTCAAGTTCGAAATCACCGTATTCTTTAATAAATGAGAGTTTCTCAGTTATCTCATTAAACTTTGCGATCCTTGGTTTTAAGAGCTCCGCGAGAAGTTCGTAGCAGGAAGGATCAACGCCTGCCTCATCGTAATAAGGCTTTGCGTGGGAAAGGAATTCCTCATCAGACATGGCTTTGATATGTTCCTGGTTTACCCATGAGAGTTTATCGTAATCGAAAACAGCAGGGGATTTGGATATGCCGTTGATATCGAAAGCTTCAATAAGCTCAGGCAAAGAGAAGATTTCTCTTGTATCCTTTGGCGCCCATCCGAGAAGTGCAATATAGTTGATGATAGCTTCAGGCAGATAACCTTCGTTAACAAGATCCATAAACCCTGTTGAGCCGTGACGCTTGGAAAGCTTGGAGATAACTTCATTTCCTTCCTCGTCAACGGATTTGCCCATGATGAGAGGAAGATGGATATATGTGGGGATCTCCCAGCCGAAAGCTTCGTAGAGAAGGTTGTATTTCGGAGTGGAAGAAAGATATTCACTTCCTCTTACGACATGCGTAATGCCCATTGTGTGGTCATCGATAACATTGGCAAAGTTGTATGTCGGGAAACCGTCAGTCTTGATAAGGACCTGGTCATCAAGATCTTCGTTGGGGAACGTGATATCGCCGTAAACAAGGTCATGGTAGGACGTTGAACCCTCAAGAGGCATCTTCTGCCTGATGACATAAGGGATTCCAGCATCAAGATTCTTTTGTATCTCTTCAGGTGACAGGTTTCTGCAGTGACGGTCATATCCTGTGCCTTCAGGTGCATTCTCTTTCAGTGCCTCAAGACGCTCCTTGGTGCAGAAGCATCTGTAAGCTTTGCCTTCCTCCACGAGTTTCTCTGCATAAGGCTTGTACATCGAAAGCCTCTCACTTTGTACATACGGGCCGTAATCTCCGCCAATATCCGGACCCTCATCATGTTCAAGACCTGCAAGCTTCATAGTGTCATATATGACCTGTGTAGCACCTTCCACATAACGTTCACGGTCGGTATCCTCGATCCTGAGCACAAAGGTGCCGTCTTCGTGCTTGGCTGTAAGGTATTCATAAAGTGCAGTGCGGAGATTGCCGACATGCATAAAACCCGTGGGACTTGGTGCGAATCTGGTTCTTATTTTCATATATGACCTCTATTTAGTAATTATATCTGAGCGTTTATTTTATCACTTTTGTGTTAATATACAACAAAAGCGAAAGGAGCCTTGAAGAGCTTGGACAGACTGGATTGCAACCGGAGTTATGACTGCTTTACCGGCAGCGGTATCGCAGAGGAATTCGTTGCCGGTTTTATTCTCGAGCAATATGACAACAGGGATCTTGGCAAGGATGAGATAAAGGTTGCCATTATTTCTGACAGGCAGGTAAGCGGATATTATTACAATGCTTTTGAGAAACAGTTTGTAATAAGAGGTGTTAAGACACATCTTATAACCATAGACGAAGGCGAAGTTAACAAGAACCTTTCGCAGGTGAATGAAGTCATCAAGGAACTTACGGAATTTGGTCTTAACAGCAATGACTGGATAATCGCGTTCGGAGGCGGCACAGTCCTTGATATTGCAGCTTTTGCATCAGCTCTTTATACCGGAAAGGCGCGGTATTTGGCAGTTCCGACAACTCTTTCGGCAATGGCGGAAACCTGCTGTTCCGACAGGGCGTTCCTTAATTCCGGCAGCCGCAAGAATACTGCATCGGTAAAGATCTCACAGACTGCTGTCTTTGTGGATCCAAAATTCCTTTCGACAGTTCCCAAAAAATATATTCCAAACGGATATGCCCAGATAGTAAGATATGCGCTTCTGGCGGATTTTGGTCTTTTGACGGAATTGATCACACTTTCTGACTCAAGCCTTTCCGATATCAGGGTGTTCCTTAACCGCGTCTATGCCGCAAGGACAGCTATCGACCGTAAAAATCCGGTGCTTCTTACAATGGGAAGCGAGCTTTCTGAAGCGATAGAAGGTTATTTCAGGTTTATGAATTATTCGGAGGGGGAGGCACTGGCTCTGAGTCTTTTCGCTACCGTTCCGGATAAAGCCAGAACAGCACTTTCTGCGGTATATATCAAACTTAATCTGCCGACCGAACTCAAAGGTGTCAGCTTTAATGCAATTATGAATTCTCTTAAGGATTCTTACCGGAAAGGTTCTTCCTCAGACAGACCTCTTGTCTGTTACGAGGAAAAAGACGGCAAGGGAAGCTGGGCGATCAGGAATCCTTCAGCGGATGAAGCGCTGGAGATTCTTGAAGACAGACTTAAGAAGATAACAGCAGGCTCTTCTTCAATTGCCTCAAAAGATGGCGTGGATTAGGGTATAATACTTGAGTTTATGAGAAATGATCTGTTTAAAAGGTTAATATCTGCTGTTGCCTGTGTTGCTATCCTTATGCAGCCGGTCTTTTTGTCATCTTGTAAAAGCAAGAATAAAGGATCAGATAAGCCTGCTGATTACGGTTCTTACGGCTCTGATATAGCGAGGGAGATCGCTTCGAGATTCCCGGACAGAAGAGCTTATTCTGCCGGTGAAAAAGAGACCGGAAAATATATAGAGGAAAAGATCAAAGAACTTGGTTATACGCCCGAGGTTCAGAGTTTTAACGGGTCCGGCGGCAGTTCGAGCAATTATATCGTCAGAGTTGAGGGAACCGGGTTCTTCTGTCCAAGGGAAGACGGGAACTTTGAGCTGGAGCACCGTGTCGCAGTCATAGGTACTCACTATGATGCTTCTCTTTTGCCTGAATTCATCGATGAAGATGAGGATGAGGAAGAAGACGAAGAATACGAAGATGATGAGTATGATGAAGACGATGAGGATGACGAAGATTATGATGAAGACGAAGACGAAGAATATGATGAAGATGAGGAATCTGATGAGGAAAAACCTGATGTAAAGTATGTTTTTGACGGAATATCCGATAATGCTTCCGGTACTGCATGTATCCTTACTGCTCTTATGGCTTTCAAGGAATACAAGAATGTCGGATATGATGTTTGGTTTGTGTTCTTCGGTGCGGGAACTGATGAATTCAGCGGTGCAGAAGCTTTCTACCAGTCGCTTTCACGTGAGGAGAAGGACAGCATAGACGTAATGTACAACGTTGACAGTCTGTATGCCGGTGACAAGGTTTATGCTTCCTCCGGATATAAATCCATTATCTCGACCAGAAGGTATGAGATGAGAAGAAAGCTGTATCAGGCATATGATGTCTGTTTCTCCAATACTCTGTACACGAATTACGGTTTTGATCTTTATTACAATGAATCGGGAGTCAAGACGGATCTTGATGAAGACGGTGTTGCCGATATCTTCAAGGAAATGCCGAAGACAGTTTCAGATTTCAGTGTTTTCGACGGCAGAATGATACCAATAGTTTATTTTGAGAGTTATGAATACAATTTCACATCGCTGAACCAGATGAAGGAGACCAAAAACTTGAGCCTTCAAGACTTTGGCGGAAATATCAGACGGACTCCGGCAGATTGTTCATATTTCCTTGATTCCGTTCTTGTAGAGGATGATTATGACAGAAATGGCGACGGTGAGATCGACTGCACGGGTGACAGACTTCAGATAAGGATCAACTGTGTTGCTTTCATCATCGTGGAGTCGCTGCTTAAGGGTTCAGACAAGGGAATGACTCCTGCCCAATATGAGGCATACAGGATTGAATCGACAAGACAGTCTTTCCAGTCAGAACCTTCAGGCAACTGATTGCTCCCCGTAAAGTTATGAGAACTGAATGGGCCTGTCAAAAAACACATTTATCACGGATTGTTTTTTCTCCCTTATGATATAATTAATAAGTTAAGCGATAGGGAAGAAGGACCTGATCGATGTCTAATACATCTTTCATCAGTCAGATAATTGAGTTTTTGGGCGAGCTTTTTAACAGCCTTGATAAAGGCACGCTCTTCTTTGGCAGTGTTTGGGATTTTATCAGATATGCCGTTGATATCGTTCTCGTTACTTTCCTGTTCTATACACTTCTTATGTTTATCAGACAGACAAGAGCCTGGCAGCTTATCAAGGGTATAGTGCTTATTCTTGTTTTTGTTGCATTCTGCGGCGTTGTCGGTCTGGATATGGTCGGGTTCCTGTTTAACAGGCTCCTTTATATCGTTGCTATCCTTTTTGCTGTTCTGTTCCAACCGGAACTCCGAAGGGCGCTGGAGACAGTTGGTCTCCGCACTTCAAATGCTGCTAACCCCTTCAGACACGGTGACTCCGTGATGACGAAGGATGAGATAAATTCTTTTATCAAAGAGATAAGTTCAGCCTGCCGGGAGATGTCCAGGACATATACAGGTGCTCTGATCCTCATAGAGAGGAATACAAGACTGGATGAACTTCTGTCACAGGAAAATGTTGTTACTTTTGATTCAGAAGTTACGAGTTCTGTTTTACAGAGCATTTTCTATAAGGGTTCTCCAATGCATGACGGTGGGCTTCTTATCCGTGACGGCAGGATAATCGCGGCAAGATGTCATGTTCCGCTCTCTGTCACCATGCATTCTCTTGAGCGTTCCGGAACACGTCACAGAGCTGCAGTGGGCGCCAGTGAGATGGGTGATACCGTTGCGGTTGTTGTTTCCGAGGAAAGAGGCAAGACCTCTATTGCAGTTAACGGCAGACTTTTCGAGATGAGGTCAACCAGGGAACTTGAGGCTAATCTCTCATATCTTCTTGGTATCAAGGAGTATGGCAAGGAGCAGAAGTCTTTTATCGGAAGAATTTTTGAAAAATTCAAAAGAAAGCCCAAGGAAGAAAGTGAAGTTTTATCCGAAGAGGAAGTCGGGAAAGCCTCAAAGAGCAAGTCTTCCGCGAATACTTCACCTGTTTCTGTTGCAACCCAGGTGGAGAGCGCGGGCGAGACATCGGTTCCTCTTTCAATAAAGACCAAAGATGCTGATCAGACCTCAAATTCCAAGAGGGTAGGCACTGCAACAAGGATTATTTTCTTAATACTCTCTTTGTTGCTGTCGCTTTTGCTCTGGATCTACATTCAGATCAACACGAATCCTGTTGTATCGAAGAATATCTCAGTTCCGATAAGTTACACCAATACCGAAGCTTTGCCGGCCAACACTGAAGTTTCTTATCCTATCAAGTCAGTTGATCTTGAGATAGTTGGACGTGCAAGCACCTTAAATTCAATGACAGCGGATGACATAACCGCCACGATCGACTATGCAAAGCTCAATCAGGGTGATACAGGTGTTGTAGAACTTCCTGTAACTATAACAGGCAAAGACGGAAATGTTTACTTCCGTGTAGAGCGGCAGCTTCCGGAGACCGTTTCTGTAACGGTATATTCAGTTAATTGATTTTAATGCCAATGGCAGAAAGGAAAACATATGATAGAAACAAAAGACCTTATTGATCTGACACATACTCTTGCAGCTCCGATCCTGGAAGATAAGAAGTATCCTTGGGAAGCATTACCGCTGATCAAGGAATTTATCCTGAAACTTGGTCCCACACTTGATCCTGAAGTTTATGAGGATAAGGGTGATGGCATATGGATCGCCAAGAGTGCCAAGGTTTTTGATTCCGCATATATAGCAGGTCCCTGCATTATCGGTCCCGAGACTGAAGTCCGTCAGTGTGCTTTCATCAGAGGCAGTGCCCTTATTGGAAGCAAGTGTGTAATTGGAAACTCAACCGAGCTTAAGAATGTCATCATCAGTGACAATGTTCAGGTTCCCCATTACAACTATGTAGGCGACTCCATCCTCGGATTCAAATCACACCTCGGTGCCGGTGCCATCACATCAAATGTAAAATCTGACAAAACTCTGGTTTGTGTCAAGAACGGTGATGAGGTCATCGAGACAGGCCTTAAGAAGTTTGCTGCTATTGTAGGTGATAATGTTGAAGTCGGATGCCAGAGCGTTCTTAATCCTGGTACAGTTATCGGCAGAGGATCAAGAGTATATCCGCTTTCAAGAGTAAGAGGCGTTATCCCTGAAAAGCATATTTTCAAGGATGCTGATGATATCGTTCCTATTGAGGAATAAGGCATTATAGCAATATCATCTGAATTAAAAAGGCGCTCATTGAGCGCCTTTAACTTTTGTGTTCAATTATTATCAAACTACGCTGTCTTTGAGTTTATCGAAAGCAGCCTTTGCGACCTGTCTTACATTAGGATCCGAGTCAGCAAAAGCAAGCTTCTTAACGTATTCTTCGCAATGCTTTGCATGAATCTCAGCGGCAGCTGTAGCAGCTGCTGCTCTTACCATAGGAGAAGAGTCACGTAATAGAGGTATAAGAGCCATTCCGGACTCGTAATTGGGAATCATACCCATAGCCATAGCCACAGTCATACGAACGTCATCCTCGGGGTTATCTGCATACTTGGTAAGGGCACCAAGTTTCTGCTTCGAACCGAGCTTCAGGATTTTATCTTTCAAAGCGTCCGTGCGTCCCATATACTTGCCTGGCTCCTGATATAGTTAATCATTAACAATATTATAGAGTAAAACTGTAAAAAAAACATCACAATCACCAAAATATCCTGAAACGATATTAGATTCTGGTATACTTTGCTCTATAATACTTTTGATTATACAATCAAAACTCGAAAAAATGAAACAATTTTTTACATTTTTGATTGATTTTGTGAGGATATTTGAGATGAAGGGAATTCTACGCGGATCCGCTGTCTTAGGGCTTGCCGGAGCTTTTTTGCTTTGTTCATGTTCGGCTAATTTAGGTCCTGAGACATTACCGTCAACTACACCGGCCACTGAAACTTTTGAGACAGTTCCTGAAGAGACCGAAGAACCTGAAGAGACAGTTGCACCTGAGGCTACAGAACCATCAAGTTTTGCAGTCGTTACAGACCGGATAGCAGAGGATACAGGAAGTCTTAAGGTTGACGGAACAAAGATCACTGACAGTGAAGGGGAGATTGTTGTTCTGAAAGGTATAAGTTCATTTGGAATAGAGGATTGTGATGATTTCTTTTCCGCTGAAACAGTTAAGACACTTGCTGAAGACTGGGGCTGTGATGTGTTGAGGATCGCTGTAACCGGTGATGCTAACAGTGATGGCTATCTTTATAACCCTGATATGTATTTTGACATGGTCTGCAAGATATGCGATATGTGCATAGATCAGGGCATTTATGTGATCATTGACTGGGGTGTTATGTACATTGAGGATTATGGAGAAAATAAAGATACAGCAGTTGATTTCTTCAGAAGACTGTCTGTTATCTATCCGGACTCTCCATATGTGATCTATGAGGTCAACAATTATCCGATCCCTGTGGAAGATGTCGATGAGGATATGGATGAATGGGAAGATATAATCAAACCTTTTGCAACTGATGTTATTGATGCCATTAGGGAGAACAGTTCAAACAGCATTATCATTGTTGGTGTTCCGGACAGAGGTCTTGATATAGTCACGGCTGCCGAATCGTGGCTGGATTACAGCAACATCTGCTACGGATGCCACATTTTCTCCGGTTCCAACAGACAGGAAATGAGAGATAAGATAACGGAAGCTTTAGATAATGAAATCTGCGTCTTTGTATCCGAATGGAGTTTTTGTACAGAAGACTGCAAGGGCGGGATTTTTACCGGAGAAAGTGACAAGTGGGCTGATTTCTTCGATGAGAATGATATCTCATGGTGCAATTATGCTGTCGGAAGCAATATCGATAATGATACAAATGCTTTGCTCATGAATTCTGACAAATACACTTTTGAACAGAAGTATGACGGACACTGGCCTGACGGATTACTCTCCAAATCAGGTCTTTATGCAAGAGATCTGCTCCTGAAAGTCCCTTCAGAACCGGAAGATACTGAACAGACAGAAGATACTTCTGATGATGAAGATTGAGCAAAGGTCTGCAGGAGAACCAGTGTGCTGATGTCCAGATCCGGATACAGTGTTGCAAATAAAAGGGCGAGATATGAGATGTTCGCCCTTGAGACTGAGAATCTGAGGCTTTCGGTTCTTCGTAAGAGTGAAGCACCGAGAATCGCAGAATATCTAATTGCAAACAGGGATTTTCACAGGAAATTCTCGCAAACACATACAGATGATTACTTCACCGTGACTACACAGCGGAAGTATCTTGCTTATGACTGCAATTCTTTTCTTGAAGGGAGCCTTGTCCCTTTCTGGATATCTTTAAAAGATGATCCCAAAGTGATCGGACGTTTATCTTTCTTCAATTTTGCCTTTGGAGGTATGATGTCCTGTGCTTTAGGCTATCATCTGGATAAGGATCATACCGGAAAAGGATATATGACTGAGGCATTAAGAGGTGCTCTTGCATTTGTTTTCGATGAATATAAAATGCACAGGATAGAGGCGTTTATACTTCCTGAGAACAGCGCCTCGGTCAATCTGGTCAAAAGACTTGGATTCCATTACGAGGGGCAGAGGAAGTCCTATATGCATATCAACGGTATGTACAGGGATCATGAATCCTATTACATCCTTGAAGATGATATGTAATCAAACATCGGGCATGGGATATTACTGTCATTAACCCGCGTGTTTCATGGCGATAATTCAAATTTGCCTTTACTTGTAACAAAAAATGCATATATTTATTCATAAAGTGTGTAATAATAGGCTATACGATTATGCGGAGGTGATAATTGTGAACAGAAAGAGATTTACTACCGTGCTCATTGCAGCGATGATGGTGAGCGTTATGGCTCTCGGAGCAGTTGCCTGCAAAAAGACTGAGCCCACGGCGACAACTCTTGAATCCACTGAACAGACAACTACCACCACGACGACTATACCTACTACAACACTTACTGAATATACAGGTCCTCTTCCGAATGATGAGGAGATAACATGGACAGAGACTCAGCTCGAGACGCCTGCAACTTATTATGCAAAAGTCTCAAAGGGTGAGTTCCTTAACGTAAGAAAAGGGCCAAATACGACGTATGAGATTGTCGGAAAACTGACAAGAGGCCAGTCCATAACCTGTGTTGCCAAGGCTAGCGGCGGATGGTACAAGACTCAGGACGGTTTCTATGTGTCCGAGAATTACCTTTCAGGCACGATGCCTAACTGAGGATTATCAACTTATATTTTCCGGTTGATTATTTTTCGGTGTTAGTGTAATATACATAGGCACTTGAACAAAGTGCCATATGCGAGTGTAGTTCAATGGTAGAACTTCAGCCTTCCAAGCTGACCACGTGGGTTCGATTCCCATCACTCGCTCCAGGGTCATTAGCTCAGCTGGATAGAGCAACAGCCTTCTAAGCTGTGGGCCGGAGGT
>JAIKYD010000063.1 GCA_024683485.1 Saccharofermentans sp.
ATTCGTAGTAGCCTGCCTCCTGGGCTTTGATCCTCAGGGCGCTGCTTCTATCGGTATCATCGGCGGTGCTGACGGCCCGACAGCTATCTATCTCACATCCAAGCTCGCTCCTGAGCTCCTCGGCGCTATCGCTATCGCAGCATATTCATACATGGCTCTGATCCCTATGATCCAGCCGCCTGTTATGAAGCTCCTTACAACAAAGAAGATGCGTCAGGTTAAGATGGAACAGGCAAGACCTGTATCAAAGACAGAGAAGATCTGCTTCCCTATCATTGTTACAGTCGTTTGCGTCCTCATTCTTCCTTCCGTTGCTCCTCTCTTGGGCTGCCTTATGCTCGGCAACCTCTTCAGAGAGTCCGGCGTTACGGACCGTCTCTCTGACACAGCTCAGAACGCAATGTGCAATATCGTAACCATCATGCTCGGAACTTCCGTCGGTGCTACAGCAGTCGGCGCAAGATTCCTGAAGGTTGAGACACTCATGATCGTCGGTATCGGCCTCGCAGCATTCATCTTCGCTACAGTCGGCGGTCTCATCATCGGTGACATCATGTACTTCCTTTCAAAGGGCAAGATCAATCCGCTCATCGGTGCAGCAGGCGTTTCCGCCGTTCCTATGGCAGCACGTGTTGCTTCCAAGGTCGGCCAGAAGGAGAATCCTTCCAACTTCCTGCTCATGCACGCCATGGGTCCTAACGTTGCAGGCGTTATCGGTTCTGCAGTTGCAGCCGGAATCCTGCTCACACTCTTCGGCTAATACCGGAATAATAACCAAAATCTCAAGAGGCTGTCTTCGGTTGAAGGCAGCCTCTTTGCATTTGGGTGTTTATTGTAAGTTATTTATTTGTTTTTCTTTAACGCAAAAAACGGCCGTTTATAGTCCTTTTCAGTTTGTCGTTTTTGTCGTGTTTTGTCGCTTGATTCCGACAAACCGGGCAACAATAATCAAACCATGTATAACGTAGACAAATACATTCCAAGAGAATATCTGGCTCTCAAGATCAACTACTGCAAAAGGGAGCTTATAAGGCTGCCTGTTTTAAAGAGATCAACAATTCTCATTAACGGGAAACTGCAGGAATGCATACATCAAGACAACCACAGATATTATTCACATACTCCCAAAGGACAAGAACTGCAATCGGTTATCGAATTGCGGGATCAGACAGAACGGGAACTGATTGTTTACCAAGCAATCTGGGATAGCAATTTCAAGGGTGAACCGCCACGTGAATTTGCACCTCATAAAGTAAACAGATGGCTAACCGAGGCTAACAATTCAAGAGTTGCTATGGATAAAGCATATTTCGATAGTCTGAAGAGTGATTCCAACACCAGGTACGCCAAATACTCTAATTATTTTTTCGATGGTATATATTACAGATCTGCCGCCGAAAAAGAAATAGCCATTTGGTATACGGAGATGGGGATACCATTCAAATATGAGCCCGAGATATGGATAGCAGGATTACCCGAACCTATAAACCCGGACTTTATACTTTATATTAAGGAACTGGATAACTGCAAGTTCCATGAGCATTTCGGGATGAAGTCATATGCCGATTACCTAAGGGAAACCAAAATCAAATACAGCAATTATACAGGTGCAGGCTTGCTGCCAGGTACCGACATTGTTTTCACTTACAATAAAGACGAACTTCCTTTTGATATTAGAGGTTTGGAATCCAATCTGAATAATGCCGTCTATAACACTATGATCTGCAAACTTTAGTTCGCTTATAGTGTGTAAAAATCGATGTGCTAAAAATGTACTGAAATCACGGTCGAATCATTACATATTCAGTAATTCTTGCTGAAATTACTAAATATGTCATGTTTTAAGTCCGTTTTTAGTATTTTTTCAGTACATCCATCACGGCGCCGGAACATGACCCGCTTTGTCACTCAAAATCCCTCCCCGTCATGCAAAATCCTTCGCCACTCGAAAACCCTCCCCGCCGAAAAAAGCCCCTCCGGAGGAAATCCCTCCGAAGGGGCAAATTCATTTTTTTCAGATCACAAACCCGGATCAAGCTTCTGTCGTCGGAGCTTCCGGAGCTGCAGCAGCTGCCTCGCCACCGCTTACTGTTTTGTCCAGGTCGCCTGTGTTCAGAGTTACGGACTGAACATTCTCAAGGCCGTTTACTGTGATATTCTTGTTGACCATTGCATCATATGTGTTAGCCTTCATGATCTCTCTGATGTCTACACCTGTAGCTTCCTTAACGGACTCGATCGTCCTGGCAAGTACAGAAGGTACATAGGAACCCATGTTGCTTACACCGGACTCGCTGCCATTGCCGGAATCGATAATCGTAACCTTATCGATTGTGGACAGAGGCTCAGCGATTGCGGCTGCCATGTCAGGAAGTGCCTTAACGATCATTTCCATCATAGCTGCCTGGCCGTACTTCTTCATAGCCTCAGCCTTCTTGTCGATAGCTTCAGCCTCAGCTAAACCCTTTGCAGCGATTGCTTCAGCTTCTGCTTTACCCTTTGCTGCGATAGCATCAGCTTCTGCCTTACCCTTTGCTGCGATAGCGTTTGCTTCCTGCTGTCTTGCGAAGAGTTCAGCTTCTGCCTGTGCCTTCCTTGCATCAGCTTCCTTCTGCTTTGCGAAAAGGTCTGCCTCAGCCTGGATCTTCTTAACTTCCTGCTGCTTCTCGAGTTCGAACTTCTCAGCTTCAGCTTTTCTCTGTCTCTCATAAAGAGCTGCGTCTGCTGCCTGCTGCTTTGCGAACTTCTCAGCTTCAGCCTTCTTCTTGACTTCAGCATCGAGAGACTGCTCTTTAACTTCAGCTTCCTTTCTCTTGAGGTCAACTTCCTTCTCCTGACGTGCGATGTCAGCATTGGTCTTTGTTACCTCGATGGTCTTACGCTGATTCTCTTTCTGGATCTCATATGCTGCGTCTGCCTCAGCCTGCTTTGAATCCTCAACTGTCTTAAGTTCAGCTCTCTTGATAGCAAGCTCATTCTGCTTTACAGCGATCTCTGTATCTGCGAGAACCTTTGCATCGTTTGCTTCCTTCTGAGCCTGAGCCTGAGCGATTGCTACGTCTCTGTCAGCCTGAGCCTTTGCGATGCTTGCGTCCTTCTGGATCTTAGCCATGTTGTCCTGACCAAGAGCGTTGATGAGATCTTTCTCGTCTGTTACGTGCTGAACGTTGCAGGAGATGATCTCGATACCAAGGCGCTTCATGTCTTCCTGAGCTTTCTGCTGAACCTCGTCACCGAACTTCTTTCTGTCGTTGCAGAGATCCTTCAGTGTGATCGTACCGATGATCTCTCTCATGTTACCCTGCAGGGAATCAACGAGGGAATCTGCGATCTGCTGCTCTTTCATGTTGAGGAAGTTCTTCATGGCGAGCTTAACGCCTTCGCCTTCGCTCATCACTCTTACCTTTGCGACTGCATCGATGTTTACACCGATGAAGTCTGCTGTAGGTACATAACCGTCAGTCTTGATGTCGATCGAGATCTGCTTGATGAGGAGCTCGTCCTTTCTCTCGAAGAAGGGCATCTTGAGCCCTGCTCTACCGATTAAGATCTTAGGGTTCTTACGAAGACCTGAGATGATATAAGCCTTGTCCGGCGGTGCCTTTACATAGCTGCAGATTATGATAATGATTACTACCACTGCGATGATTGCTGCTGCAATGATCGGGCCTGTTAAACTAATTGAAAAACCTGGCATTTCCATATCCTCCATTTCTTTAAAAAACCCCACACCGTGTTAACCGCGGTACGGGGACGCCATATGTTTACAAAGATATTTTACAATATGGGCACCCCCGGTCAAGAAAAATCGTATCTGCGGCAATCCGATTTGTACAGTTGAATAATTTGGAATATTCCCGTTTGTGCGGGTTTAATATTTTTGAACAATTTCGGGGCCCGAAAACGTCTCAAACGCAGCTATAGGTGGCCATAGAGGGTTTTCGGGCAGAAAAAGAGGCCGCATTGACCGGCCTCTTTAAATAGGATATTTACTTTAAAAATTCACTTACGGATTAGTGCAATAACCATTGGCATTAAAGTTGTAGACTTTGCCATCGATCTTAAGCGATTGATTCTTTGCATACCAGCCTGTTGAATCGCCGAACCACCAGCCTTTGCTGTCCTTTGTCCACTTGGCTTTATACTGGTATGTCCAGGTTCCATTGGAATTGAGCCAATAACCGTTACAATATTCTCCGGCTGCCATCGCTCCGCCTGCCTTGAAGAAATACCAATTGCTGCCGATCTGCTTCCAGCCGGTAGCCATTGCACCTGAAGGTACAAAATAATACCATGTACCGCTTATAGACTGCCAGCCGGTCTTCATGGCACCGTTGTTATCAAAGTAGTACCATGTGCCGCCGATATTCTGCCAGCCCAATCTCATAGCTCCGTCAGAACCAAGGTAATACCATACACCGCCGACAGACACCCAGCCTGTCTTCATGGCACCATCGATGCCCAGGTAATACCACTTTTTGCCTGACTGCTGCCAGTTTTGGAGCATTACACCGTCATTTTCATCGAACAGATACCGTGATCCATTAATAGATTTCCAGCCTGTTGCCATTAATCCCTTATCATCAAAGTAGAACCACTTGTTTCCACCCTCAACCCAAACGGATTTCTTTGTCTTGTCAAAATTGATTTTCGCGTCTCCGAAAATGTTATAGATCGGTACGGAGCTGGACGAACCGTTTGAGATCCATATCTTCTCAAACTGAGCCTGGGTTCCGCCGAAATTCACCGTCTTAATAGAGCACCCTATGAAAGCCTTGGCATCGATCCGGTTTACTGTTGCAGGAATATAGACAGTATCCAGAGAAGTTCCGGCAAAAGAGTAATATCCTATTCTCATAACACCGTCAGGAATGGTGACAGACTTTAATCCTGTTTGTGCAAAAGCATAGTCCTGTATCTGAACAACAGAATCCGGAATCTTTACATCAGTCAGTTTCGGATTATTAAGGCAGCTTCCGTAAGCGACCACTAATAATGAATCAGGATAATATAACTCAGTAAGTTCTTTATTCTTATTGATCTGACATGCAGTCATCCTGGTACAACCCCTGAGGTCCACCTTGGTGAGTTTGTCACATTCCAAAACACTGCATGATTCGTATTTACCGCTTACCGTTACGGTCTCAAGCTGATTGCAATTGTAAAAAGCAAATCCCTCTGTGTTTAATCCCTTCAGAAAATCCACAGAACTGACATAAGAATCTTCTACTGACAAATACCCGATATCACAGTTCCCGGGAAGAATAACGCTGCCTGCGGCTCCGGTGAATTTTGGGAAACCCAGTATTGAAATGCCATTAACAGTCTGACCATCAGAACATATAAACTTAAAGGTGCTTATATTACAGTAACTCTTATTACAGCTGACGGAAAAATATTCACCGTCGCAGCCGGAAAAATCCATTGATAAGGATTTAGCCTTCTCGAGGCTGGCTTTGCTGATTTTTTCAAGGTCTACTTTATCTGTCTCACATACTACTTCCAGAAGACCGTCAGAATAGAGAGTGTAACAATAATCGTCATCACCCCCCGTCTCTATAACATCCGCATTGGCTGAAACGGCAAATGATAAACAGGTCATCATCATTGCGATGGTAAAAACCAAACCAAGAGCTTTTTTGAAACTGCGCATATGTATACCTCCCAATGTAATATATAAAAAAATTATAACTTTTGCTTTAGCGGAATGCTAATGAATGCACAGACAAAAAAGGATGCCGTTTAAGACATCCTTATCAATTCAAATAAACATCAGATATAAACTGATCAGCCGAAGAAATAAACAAATCCCAGAACGTGGAGCACTACGCCTGCGAGACAGAAGAAATGCCAGACCATGTGTGAGAATTTGAATCTTCTCTTTGATGGCGCAAAAAAGATTCCTATCGTATAAACGATCGCGCCTGACAAAAGAAGCCAGAAGCAAACGTGTGTTGTGTTCTTGTAGAACTCAACGATTCTGAATATGATCGCCCAACCCATTGCCGCATAGATAAAATATGTGAATCCCTTGCCGACTTTTGTGTGGTAAGCAAGAGCGGTAACAAGTACGCCGGCAATAGCCATTGCGGCTTCCAGAGCCCAGAGTACGGCGCCAGAGACTGTTCCGAGGATATCGATGCAGATCGGTGTGTATGCACCGAGGATTGCAAAATAAGCAACGCTTCTGTTGACCTTGTTCATTATCCTCTTATGAGGCGTGCCGTGCTTCATAAAGTGATAAATAGTGGACATGACGAGTGCCAGGATGAGCGTGATTATGAACGCCGATCTTCCGATAACTGACATGACAACCGATGCGTTTGTGGCTCCTGCAGCCTCAGATGCAACGATGTATGAATTGATGGCAGCGAAAGGAAGAAGTCCAAGGAGATAGAGTGCGGGAACGCCGGCTGTAAGCGAGTTGCCTACTTCCTCACCGAATGTCTCGTATGTTTTATGGAGACCTCTTTGAACTGCGCGCTTGGAGCTCTCGAACCATGTGAGATCCTTCAGACCTTCCTCGAGAGGGTCTTCACCGGTCTGCGCGGCATGCTTCTTATCGTCGCTTCCAGCGAGCAAAGTTTTCCAAAACTTATTGTTCTTTGCCATTGATTCGAATCTCCATCCTATAAGTCAACTGATACATTTTACAGGGTGAACGGTCTGTTTTCAACCATAGGACCCTGCGGCTGTTCGAAAAGCCTGATTGCAAGCCCCGCCCTACTTTTTATCCGCATCACCGGAATCGGGCGCGCCTAAATGGACTGGTCTCTCCGGCACATGCTTCGGCGCGGCCATCGGGATGGCCTCATCAGCTTTCTTAGCCGGCGCACTTAAAGGTATTGCCTCATCAGTCTTCTTAGCCGGTGCGCCAAGAGGAATAGCTTCATCTGACTTGGGCTTGGGCGCGCGGAGAGGGATTGCTTCGTCAGACTTTGGCTTCGGAGCACCCATTGGTATAACTTCCGGTGTCTCGGGCTCTTTCTTTGCGCCTTCGCCGAGCGCTTCGACCTTCTTCTCCTCAGGTGCTTTGACACCAATATGAACAGGTCTTACAGGAGCTCTCACACCTGTACGTTTTGGAGCGTGGCTTTCTTTTGCGGAAGGCTTTTCCTCCGCTTCTCCGGCAGGAGTTTTTCCGGCCTTCTCAGCCTTACTTGCGTGGGGTTTGTTCTTACGCGTAATATCTGCAGGAGTCTGTGCCGTGACAGGTGCAGTGATGACCGTACCCAGAACTTCCGGCTTCTCGGGAGCCTCGGGAACTTTGGCAGCTACAGGCTCGGCCTGATCTGATGTCATCGGGTTAAGCTGCTCTGAGAGATATGCCCTTCTGTAGAAACGTAAAACCCTGAAGATAACCGGCCAGATAACCGATATAGGAAGTATCCAGTAAACGACCATTGAAGCCGCTTCGTTTCCGATAAGCGGTGACAGTGCAGCAAAAGGTGCCTGCATGACCGCGTAGATTGCTCTTAAGCAAAGGGCTCCGAGGATGTGGAGCATGTCCGCTTCATCACCTTTTATAAGATTGGGAGCAGGATAGAACCACAAAGGGAAATATGCCATGATGCCATATGCCGCAAGGCCCCAGTTGATCCATTCCTTCTTCTTGAACGCTGCAAAACAGGGCAGAAAAACGATGAAGAACAGTGTGTAAAGGACACTCGAGACACGCTCAAACGTGCTGAAATTCCTCGGGACGATCTGGTCCCAGGTGAAGTAAAGCGGCTTGAAGCACACGAAAGCCAACGCTCCCGCGATCAGTCCCAAGAATACACATGTGAAGTAGTCTCTTCTCATATATCCCCTTACATAAAAAAGATCGGCTGTCTTACAACTAAAAACAACCAATCATATTTTAATACAAAAAATAATTAATATAAAATGCCTGAAACTGTGCCCCATTATTTACTCAGAATCTGAATATGTTCTCCTGATGATATTGAATCTGGGTCTGTTTTTTGTCTCCATATAAATCTTTCCGACATATTCTCCAACTACACCGATGCTTATCAGTTGTATTCCTCCGAGGAAACAGACAATACAAGTGCTGCTGGCCCAACCTTCAACAGTGTTTCCTGTAAAATATGCTACAAAAGACCAAACAACACCTATGAAACACAAAAACGTAATAAACATTCCGAAAGTTATGATTATTCTAAGCGGTTTTATGCTAAGACTTGTTATTCCGTCCATGGCGAGATTTATCATCTTTCCTAACGGATAATGCGTTTTCCCTGCAACTCTTTCTGTTCTGGAATAGTAAACTGATGAGCTCTTGTAGCCTAACAAAGGGATTAATCCTCTTAAATACATATTGACTTCGTGATAGTTCATCAATTCTTTAACAACAACATTTGACATAAGTCTGTAGTCTGCATGATTATAGACAACCTTTGAACCCATCCAAGCCAGAAATCTATAAAAGAACTGTGCAGAATGTCTTTTAAAGAAAGAATCTTTCTTTCTGTCTTTTCTGACGCCGTAAACAATTTCACTACCTTTTTGATATTCCTTGATCATCTCATCGACAGCATTGATATCGTCTTGTCCGTCACAGTCCATAGATATAGTAATGTCGCATTTGTCAACTGTCTCAGAAAGACCTGCAAGCAGTGCATTTTGGTGACCATAGTTACGAGCAAGAGAAATACCTTTAACGCAAGGGTTCTTTTCAGACTGCTCCCTTATAATTCCCCATGTATTATCCGTACTCCCGTCATTAACAAATATAACTTTGCTGTCTTCACTGATGGTTCCGTCTACGGTCAAAGAATTTATCTTATCAGTAAAAAGACCTACCGTTAATGGAAGTACGCTTTCTTCGTTATAGCAAGGTACTACAATATATAAGCAAGGTTTCATTCCGGGGTTACCTCTTTGGCTTTATGCATTTAAACTCATCTCCTATTGCCAATGAACAACATATTAATGTTAACACAAAAAACTGACACAGACTTTATGATCAAATCGATTTGTACTAAAAGCTTGTAAAGCAAAAATACGGGAAATTACCTTCCCGTATTTTTAGCAATCGCTTTACTGAATAAATCAAATTTGCCAGCTGGTCTATTATTCCGGTCATCCCTCCGGTTCATCAAGTGATCTCAGGTACTTAACCTTGAGTGAAGTGATCGTTACGCCGCCTGATGCGAAGTGCGCGCGGAAGACGCAGTTCTTGGCATACATCATGCATTCGCAGCTCTTTGTGACAGGCTCGCCGTTCGTGCCGTTCCAGGTG
>JAIKYD010000064.1 GCA_024683485.1 Saccharofermentans sp.
ACTTCCATCTGTTTTCAAATCTATCCAACATTGAACATCCGCCTGCCATAACAACAGCCAGGGCCATAAACATAGTGGTGCAGATCTTGATTCCGGCTCTGTTTTTTCTCATAAATATCATCCCTTAGCGCTAAAAATCTAATCCCTTAATGTTACTTTAACTAAATCATTATAGCATCCCTGTCAGCAGGCGATCAGGCATACTTACAAATGAAATCTCCTTTGGAACTCATCTGCTACGGCTCTTCCCTTGAATATGACGGCACCCGCGAAAAGAATAACGCTGACCATCAGGCAGATAGCCCAGGCTAAAGGCATTTTGTCACTCACAAAATAGCAGATGATGCTCGGAATGATTCCCATGAACAGACAGGTGATAAGGTATACCATTGTGTTTCCGTTTTTGTCTATCAGAGCAAGCACAAAATTTGCCGTGATCGTTGCCGCCAGCACGACCGGTACCACCAGACCGAGCGTAATCTTCATCAACCCGAAAAAGTAAGCCGTGACACACCACATCACTATCGTGATCAGCACCATCATAGTCACCTTGCCTGCCGATCCGGTACCCGGCTTAAACTGACGCATGATCCCAAACTCAAATCCTATAAGCCACATGGCCGAAAGCAGACTCCAGTGAAGATCAGGGAAACCCGAGAGCCTTAATCTGACCAGGAAATCAAGACCGGCACCAACGATCAAAAGACCCCATACTATTGCCAGCTGCATCTTGTAATACAGCGACTGCTTTTTCTGCGCTTCGAATTTAGGATAACAGGACTCCTCTCCTGTACCGGGAAGCTTGCTCTGACACAGAGGGCATTTTACAAGATCACCTTCTATACCGACGTTGCAATAAGGACATCTTCTCATTTAATCACCTCCGTCGCACATACGGTGATATCCACTCCGGATTCAGAAAGTAATCTGACAAAATTCTTCACTACACCGGTGTTCGTATACGCCGATGAGACCCCTAAAGTCAGTTTATCGCCATATCCAAACATAGTAGAGAATAAGGTGTTGGTGCTACAGAATCCGCTGTAATTCTCAATAAAACCGCCAAGCGTCTCAGGGGGCTTCTGTACCCCCATGTTAGAGAACGTCATGGTAACCTTCCTGCCTGATTTTCTCGTGAAATACCTGACGACCCACTGCTTGATAAACAACGGCACTATCCTGACAAAAGACACATATTCCATTGTCTCAAAAATATCCATCTGCTTTTTGACGTTTTCCTCGGTCAGCTGACTCTTAAGTTCCACATCAAATTCTTTCGCCAGTTCTTCAAGCGTGATCTCGTTTTCAAAGACATGCGTCACGTTCACGCTGTTGAAAAAATTCCTCGCGGTCTTTGACGGATAATAATTCCGCAAGTTTACAGGCAGGGATATGGTCACCGGCAGCTCGCGCTTTCTGGGCGGCATCTCGTCACGGATGGCAAGCATCCAGAGCGCACCCAGGTAACTCGTCAGCGAGACCTTCAATTCTTTTGCTCTCGGAAGTATCTGCGAGGTTGGAAGATGTATCTCAAAAAACTGCAATTGATTGTAAGGAAGTTTTATTCCGCCCGGTCGAAAAGCATTCTTCTTAGAAGATCCGTGTGAGAGTTTTTTGCTTCCGAAAAACTGGCGGTAACTGTCCTGGTTCAGGTCTCCTTCAGAAGCTCCTGAATGGACGTTAATGTCATCAAGCTTTCCCGGATATTTTTTCTTAAGATAATCAAGCACGATTATATTCAGGAATTCCATTGCGCCTGTTCCGTCTGCAAGGACATGAGAGATATCCAGATTGATCCTTTTCCCGAAATATGTCACCTGATAGTGAAGCATTGTCTTTGACGGAACATAAAGAAGAGGACAGATCCGGTCATCTTCCTTCTTAACCACAGGCATAAGGTCGGTGTCCTCCATGTAATGCCAGAAAAATCCACGGCGGATCCTCACCTGCACCTGCGGACGTTCTTCGATCGCTGACAATACCGCCTGCTCCAGAAGCTTGGGATCAACATCTTCCTTCAATGTGCAGCTGAGACGGAACGAACGTGTGTCACGCTTTCCGGCTGTGGCCAGAAAAACTTTCGAGACATTGTCGATCTTGTACCAATTAGCGCTTCCCATATATTTCATGCGACACATGTGCTTTAAGCCGCTTCATCGCCATGCGGGCCATGGAACCGGGCATCTGCATATACACGTGCCATCCTTTCTCTTCTATATCAAGTTCTGCCTTGCAACCGGCCTCATCTATCTTTTCCTTAAGCTTGATGCTGTCATCCAATAATATCCCGTTTCTTCCGGCCATAATGAAGACAGGCGGGAAATTATCAAAACTCCCGAACAACGGACTGAAGGCAGGATCAGCGGGATCCTTATCTCCTATGTATGCTTTTGCAGCATTCATTACGAACTCTTTAGTAAGGACAGGATCGATATCACGGTTGGATTCATAGGTCTCTGATGTTCCTGTCATGTCTGTCCACGGGCTGAACAGTAAGAGCTCACGGGGCACGGGCTTTCCTTCAGAGATCAATCTCTGCGTCATGCAAAGCACCATGTTGCCGCCTGCCGAATCGCCGGCTAAAAGCACGTGGCCTGCCTCTGCAACATTCTCTGTAACATATTCCCACAAGGCATTCCCGTCCTCTGCCGCAGCCGGATAAGGATGCTCCGGGGCTAAGCGGTAAGCAAATGCATAGACCCTGAATCCCGTTGCCATTGCAAGCTTTACGGCGAGATTTCCTGAATAATCAAGTCCGCCGCTGATATATCCGCCGCCATGACAGTATAAGATCACATAATCAGGATCGTAAGAACGGTTAGGCTTAAACTCCTCACAGCGGATCTTTCCGACACGGAAACCTCTCCGATCCACATTGCCTTTGGG
>JAIKYD010000074.1 GCA_024683485.1 Saccharofermentans sp.
AATTTCTTGTCGCTTATCACATCAACCGTATACTTTATGGATTCCATGGCTGTATCACCGAGAAGAGTGAATGAACCAATATCTTTCTGCCATTCAAACAACTTAATGATATCCGTGGTTTTCTCTTCGGAAGAATCAAAAAACACAGCCAGTCTCAGCGCTTCTTCAATCAGTTCGGAAGCTCTCTCCTTCTCACCGCTCTTAAAATATGCATAACTCTCTGCTGTCAGGACCGAACAGTTCAACTTATCGAAAAAGCACGGTTCCTTTGTCTTTCTGATACTTTCCGTATATTCCATACACCACCGTGCCAGTGTCTTCATGCTGTTCAGATCACCTTTATTCTTGTAGTAAAAAAGCAATCCGGAAGCAGTATTAAGGAGTTCAAAGCAAAGATCGGTAAAACTTGAGATCAGCTTATAATAACAGTCCTCACTGGTATCACCCTTCATGGAGGTAAGCCATCCTATCTTTGAACTGAATACCCCGGCCTCATTGTTCTCGATCATCATTGAGAGTGCCTTGTCTCTGGCATCGGTCAAGAAGTATAAAAGTGCAATATTGCCTATGAGAGACAGCCTGCCGTAACGCGGATCGATATCGTATGGAACGATGCATAATGCTTTCTCAAAAAGTGCTATAGCTCTCTCCATCAAAACCTTATCCTTATCTTCAATGCCGAATGCCGAGAAGGTGTGGCCGGCAGCCGTTATTACACTGAAGTCATTCGGATACCTCACGAGCGCCTTCTCAGCCTCATCAAGCGCGGCACGGTCTTTCCTGCTCAACAGGCTGTATATATTTTCAGTAATGGTGCCTTTGCGTTTGTCGGCCATCTCATAACCGAGAAGTGTATCTACGGAAGTATCGAAAAGATCTGCTATCCTGACGAGCATTCCGATCTCAGGTGATGACAGATCTGCCTCCCATTTATAAACAGCACCCATGGTCACTCCCAGAGCATTTGCCAGTGCCTCCTGTGTAAGCGAACGTTCTTTTCTCATTCTCTTTATGTTTTCCGCCAGTTTGAGTTTCATGTCCCACGCTGCTCCTTTTGTCTGTCTTATGCACTAATAATAGCGGAAAAAGCAGCAGGATTGAACCGACTATTAATACTAATTGTAGTTTTCAAATGCTACCAATAGTATTAATGGCAAAAGGAAATTGTCTCTCCGGAATGAATTCTTTTCTAATAACACAATGCCTCCTCTACCGTTCATATACCCAAAAACTACCGCTTATGTCATTTCTGTTTATCCGTGAATTCCGGCGAGGTATTATCGGCTCAAATACAGCAAAGGAGTCTGGAATATGGGATACGCAATAAAGACAGAAGGACTGACAAAAACCTACAAGGACAAGGTTGCAGTTGACGGGTTAACGCTGAGCGTAAACGAAGGCGAACTAATAGCACTACTCGGCGTTAACGGAGCCGGAAAGACAACGACAGTCAGGATGCTCACATGCCTCACAAACCCCACAGACGGCAGAGCCGAGATCCTGGGACATGATGTTGTCAGAGAGAAAGAAATCGTTAAGAGCCTGGTTGGTGTGTCACCGCAGGAGACAGCCGTTGCAGAGAACCTTACGGTAAGAGAGAATCTGGAGTTCATAGCTGCGCTCTATCTGCCCAAAGATAAGATCAAGGCAGCGGTAGACCGGACGATAAATGTTTTCGGGCTCAAGGAATTCGGGAACAAGAAGGCGAAGCTCCTCTCTGGCGGCTACAAGCGAAAGATCTCCATTGCGATGGCAACCATCGGTGGGCCGAAGATACTGTTTCTGGACGAGCCTACGCTGGGTCTCGACGTGCTCGCAAGAAGGCAGTTGTGGCGCGAGATCGAGGCGCTGAAGAAAGACACAACAATCATACTTACGACCCACTATATGGAAGAGGCTCAGGTACTGGCTGACAGGATCGTCATAATGACCGAGGGTAAGGTCAGGGCGGTCGGAACGCTGGAGGAGCTTGAGGCCAGGACAGGTAAGAAGGGACTTGAGGAAGTTTTCGTGAGCGTTGCGGAAGCTGAGGAATAAGGAGATATTAAGATGAACAAGACATTAGCTTTTTCAAAGAGAAATCTGCTGGAAATGGCGAGAGATCCCCTGAGCTGGATCTTCTGCGTCGCGTTTCCGCTGGTAATGCTGATAATTATGACGGTAGTAAACACTGCGATTCCCAAGGAAGCAGGCATGACGATCTTCAGGATCGATAATCTTGCAGGCGGCATCGCCATCTTTGGACAGATGTTCGTTATGCTCTTCACTGCAATCGGTCTCGCAAAGGACCGCGAGAGCTCATTTCTCGTAAGACTCTATTCATCGCCTATGAAAAGCAGTGATTTCCTCATGGGGTATCTCCTGCCGATGATCGTAACCGCTGTCATTCAGGTAACGGTATCATTCATCGTTGCACTGGTGATCGCACTTATCACAGGCTATGAGATCAGCGTATCAGGACTTCTGCTCTGCATTATAATGGTCATTCCTTCTGAACTGATGTTCTCGTCGATTGGCCTGCTGTTCGGAACAATGTTCAACGAGAAAGCTGCGCCAGGAATCTGCTCGATCCTTATCTCAGTAGGCTCGATGCTCGGAGGAATCTGGTTCGATCTGGAAGGTGTCGGCGGCATCATGCAAAATATCGCAAAGTGCTTGCCGTTCTACTATGCAACCAGGATCGCACGCTCTGCTATCGATCTTGACTTCGGCATGGATACTTTCATCATGCCGCTCATCGTTATGATCTGCTGCGCTCTTGCAATAACGGTGATTGCAGGTGTTGTCTTCGGTCACAGAATGAGGAGCGATCTGAAGTGAAATAATGCTATACTCGGGTTATGAAGATCAGCACGGATATCGACAGCAAATATAAGGAGCTAGAGCTCAAAGTCTGCAACGGTGACATGACCGGTGAGCTCAGGTCTGTGGTAAGTGAGCTCCATGAGATATTCGATAAGAACCTGACCGGCACCGATGAGAAGGGCAACAAGAGGATTCTCCGCAGGAGCGAGATCTTCTCCGCTTATTCAGAGGGACAGCGTGTGATGATACTTACAATTGACGGCCGCTTTGTTGTGCCGCAAAAACTCTATGAACTCGAGAGCGAGCTGCAGGAAGCTGACTTCATCAGGATCTCAAAATCTGAGATAGTAAACATCCGCAAGATCAAATCCCTCGACCTGAGCATCACAGGTACGATCAGGCTCGTCATGAAGAACGGTTACGAGACGTATGTCTCACGCCGCAACGTCGCAAAGATCAAGGAACATTTAACAAAGGTCAAGGAGGAGAACTCATGAACAGCATGATTAAAGAGTACTTGACCAGAATCTTCATAAGTTTCTCGGTCTCGGCATTCATGGGCGTACTGATAAACCTCATAATCGATGCGGTCGCGAACGCCACCGGCAACGCCGGCTTCATCTCAATGTCTCCCCAGTACGTCGCTCTCTTCCCCACCCCGGTCATCGCCGCATACTGCAACGTACTTATTTACGGTATCATCGGTGCAGTCTTCTCCGGCGCAACAATAATATATGAAGTTGAGCGTATCGGCTTCGTCATTCAAAGCCTCATTTACTTCCTGATCACCGCTGCCGCCAGCATGGGCATCACAGTCGTGCTGTGGCAGCTTCACCGCTATCCTGAGGCCTTCATCAGCACAATGGCCGGCTACCTTGCCACTCACATCATCATGATCACCATCGAGTACAGGAAGGTCAAGGCGGACATTAAGGCGATCAACGAGATGGCAGAGTAAGGTATCATTAATTGTTGTTAGCGTATCAATAATCTTTATTTTCTGATGGTAATATCAATACTTTATCCCTTGTTGATGCTTCTTTCTGCATGTTAGTCTTTATGAAGAACAGATAACGGAGTGCAGATCAGTAATAAACAGGATTATTGGGGGTCTCATATGTTTATTACCTTGTTATATGTATCAGCGTTTATGTTTTTCCTTGCTGACAGGAAGGCAAGGCTCTCTTATCTGGCCGGAATTGCAGTGACATTTCTCGCAAGTATACCTTTTTCCTGGCGAACGCTGTTTGGCGGGTATGAGACCCTGAGGTTTGCACGGCAGTTTATTCCTGATATTGATGAGTACAATAAGAATATTCTCTGTATTGTTTGCGCAGTCTTTGTATCTTTGATCATTACGGCTGTCTTTATGGCTTTAGCGAAAATGTGGAGCAGAGATCTGTTCCTAATTCCCCGCGATGAGATAAAGAGCAGGAAAATGGTAAAGCGACTCTTCATCGCGGCATCACTGATACCGGGCATTGTCGCGGTATGGTTATTCGCATACAAAGCAGTATTTTTCGGTACTGACAAAACAAGAGGAATACCGTATTATCTTTTGCTTTTTGACAATATAGGCATTGATTTCTTTTTCATAAAACCTGAACGGTATGGTTCGCAGCGGGAAATACACGAGTTAATGAGAATTGCCAATTCGGTATATGTCGCGCTGCTTCTGGCAATCAGCATACTGTGTATTATCCTGATCAGCAGAAAGAAATTCCGTTATAAGGACCTGCCTTCTTCAGTACGGGGAACGGTCTCCGCGTTACCGGCAGCTGCCATAACCATCTCGCTCGGCGGCATCACGGCATTTCTGACCGTTGCACAGAGAGGATATATCTACTGGTCCTCAAACTTCAGATTTATCACAACCATTGTGCCAATATATTATTCGTTGATCTTCGGTTCATACGATAAAGTTTCCGGGAAGTTTGGTGATCAGGTCCGGTTTGCGTTTTGTATGTTTGTGTTCGGCGTCATGGCGGCCGGCATCATTCTCCTGCTGATAAGCATGATCTATATGGCAGTCCGGAAAAAGATCAGGCAGAACCTGTTCAGTTTTTTATTCTCCATTGCATTGATCATTATATCGTCAGGGTGTATTTACCGGATGCTGACAGAAATGGAAAAGTTTTACAGTATCAGACGATAGAACATCGAACCTGACATCTGCAGTTTATCTACTCTTAAGAAGTCACCGCATCCCGCATATGCATAACATGGATTCCTATATGTCCTATTCCTAATATCACGGAACAGATGATCAGGAAAATATTCAGGGAATACAGGCCGAGCAGCAGAACAGCAATGACCGGAAGCGTCGCTCCCGCAACAGGAAAGCCGGCAAAAGAGGAATACATATCCTTCATAGTTTTCGAACTTCTGAAATACCTGATCCAATAGCATTCATAAAGGATCATCAGCACAAAGGCCATCACCCACATAATAAGCCGCCAATCGAGATATATACCCTCAAGGGATATTTTTACATACGGATCCGTGGAGGAAAAAACAAGCAGCAATACGGTAATTGTAACCTCGCCGATGCGTTCCATTACCAATAACACTTTGTTCTCTTTTACTTCATACTTCTTATAATCTTCAGGCTGTCCGGTCTTCGCCCAGATGATATTCGGAACAAACAGCATGATAAGGAAGATCAGGCCTGTAACCGAGATACCGAATCTGTACGGGTTATTCTCGCCAAACAGAACCGTGCTGATCCTGACTGTGCTTATGTTGTCACCAAAATGCTCTCTAAGTTTGCAGAACAGAAAATATGGTTTATCGGATCTGGTGTGATCGCTGCCGAATATGCCCATTACCCTGCCGTCGGTGGAATCATAGGCTTCGATGAAATTTCCGACCATATAGTTCTCTCTGATCAGCGACAGGCCGTCATAAACTGAACTGTCAGCATAAAAATCATCACCCTGCCTGATGCATTCAACCGCCTTTGCATATTCAGGTGAATTCTTACGTCCATTCTCTTCAAGATATTCAAGATATCTTGGTCCGGTCGTTGTTCTCTGATGACCGACATCAATACCATGGAAAACCGTTTCGGGACAGTTTGTCTTTATATCCTGGAGGAAATTATAGTAATACTCGTTATATGATGCGCTTCCCCTGAGATCCTCGAAAACCTGATCAACAGTACTGTTGTCTTCCTCATGCATCCACACGTTCAGAAATTCAGCAGTATAATACGGCAATTCGACAAACAGATGACGGTATCCGTCATCATAATAACCCTTCCACAGATCATATTCGGCATCGTAATAAGTCTTGAGTCCGTGATATTCACCATACAGTCTTATCTGTGTTGAGTCTGTTGGCCGGACATCAACAGAGTAATCCAGATACGAGAGGATCAGACTGGCAATTATACATGTTCCCAGAACTGTAAATGCAATGATTGTAAATATCTTCCCTCTCATATACAGTACCGTTGTTTTTCCTTTTAGTCCTTGTTCATAGATAATCCAGACTCTGTTCCGGCAGTGCTAAAGATTGCGCGGACCGGTCACCCGGGTTTACCAATCCGAATCCCAGTCTGAATCGTAAGAATCGTAACTGTCGTAATCATAGTCCCAGTCATCGTCATCCCAGTTACTGTCATTCCAGTTGTCATTATCGTAATCGTATGAATAAGCTTCGGTCTCGTACTCTACAATGTTCTCTGCATAATCGTCATCAAGATCGTAATAATCTTTAGCCGCGAAATAATCGCTAGAATTCTCCCTAAGTGTGTCGGGAACATCGTACTCTTTTTCCCACTCGCCGTCGTCACCCGGAGTATACCAGACTCCGCCGCTGTAGTAGAAAGCATCACCGTTGTAGTCGTAATAACCCTTATTCGGTGTATTGGAATCAGTGAGTGCCATAACGATAATAGCGAGGATAAATATACCGCCGACGATGAGAAGCACTTTAATACCGCGGCCGGGACCCCGGGATGAGCGGCCCCTGTTCTTCTTCGGAGAAGGACTTGAAGGCGTTCCTCTCTGAGTATTTCTTCCGCTGTTGATATCAGCCTGCTTGCGTTCCAAAAGTTCTGCCTTCATCTTCTGGTAGATCTCATTGACAGCATAGGCTTCGTCTGTACCTTGATACCGGATGATGCGTTCACCGTTGCCTTTATTCTTATAGACAACGCAGTTCCCGTTCTGTTCTTTGTAGATACCGAACGCTCTGGGGTCCCTGTAGTCGATTCCGATGAAGAATCTCATCTGCTCGAGCGGAATGCCCTTCTCTGCCGCGAATGCCTTAAGTTCTTCGATAGTCTTAGGCACCTGATCACCGGACCGCATCACATGCTGATTGGTTGCACCGCAGTTCGGGCACTTATCCAATGTATCTTCGATGACACTTCCGCAATAATCACAAAAAGTCTTCACAACTACACCCCCGTATTTTTCTCATCCTCTCCCATACATTATCGCCATAGTTGCTGAGCATAACCGTTATCATTCCGTTATTGGGATTATATTCGGAGATGGCGCTTACTCCTTCATCGCATCCCTGCATATACACATAATCTTGACCCTTCGGATTATCGATGATCCATACTCCCAACCCGTAATATCCTTCTTCAGGGTCTTTCCCGTCTCCGCTCTGTTTTGAAAACATCTGAGTTACCATTTTCTCTGAAAGGAGCTTGTGCTCAATAAGTCCTTTCCAGAACTTCACAATATCTCCTACAGTAACGAACGCTCCACCATCACCGGTACCCTTTGCACCGACAGAATAAATATTGGTACGGTAATCATCTGTATCAGGACAGTAGATATAGCTGTT
>JAIKYD010000072.1 GCA_024683485.1 Saccharofermentans sp.
ATCGGCTTCGGTTCATGCATCTTCGCGGTCAAGCCTGGTGACGGTTCTGCAAGAGAACAGGCTGCTTCCTGCCAGAAGGTACTTGGCGGATGGGCAAACATCGCTAACGAATATGCAACAAAGAGATACAGATCCAACCTCATCAACTGGGGTATGCTGCCTTTCATCATCGAAAAGGGCAATCTGCCGTTCTCTAACCTCGACTACATTCTCTTCCCGGGAATCAGAACAGCAGTTGAGACAAAGGCTGATACGATCAAGGCAATCGCAATCAAGGGAACAGAGACAAAGGAATTCACTTTGACTTTGGGCGACCTCACAGACCGTGAGCGTCAGATAATCCTTGACGGATGCCTCATCAATTTCAACCGTCAGAAATAATAACTTATGAGGGGTGCCCAAAGCGGCACCCCTTTACACAATACGGAATATGAGTGTAAACCCTGTACCCAAGAAAAGAGAACAACCGATCACGATAAACTACATGTTCAAGCAGTGGATAGCACCGCTGTTCTTTATCACTGTGGGTGCTGTTATTGCAGCTTTTGCTTTGGAGGAATTCCTCGTTCCGTTCACGATCCTTGACGGTGGTGTCGTCGGTATCTCGATGATCATTAGCCAGTTGTCCGGGCTCCCTCTCGGTATCCTTACAATTGCGCTGAATATTCCGTTTATGATCCTTGGCTTTAAGCGTCTGGGCATAAGATTTCTCATTAAGGCCATCTATGCGATGGTTGTGTTCTCAGTCTTCCTTGGTGTTTTCGAAGACATGCAGGCAGTAACAGAACAGGAGATCCTGGTAGTCGTATTCGGCGGTGTCCTTTTGGGTGTCGGTGTAGGTCTTATCTTAAGACACGGCGGATGTCTGGATGGTACGGAAATCGTTGCGATGTTCCTGTCGAAAAATACGGAGTTCTCCGTAGGTCAGATTGTGCTGTTCTTCAACATTATTATCTATGGTGTTGCTGGATTCCTTTTCGGACCTGACAGAGCACTTTATTCGCTTCTTACTTACTTCATCACTTCCAAGATCATTGATATCGTCGAAAACGGAATGGAACAGGGCAAGTCTGTAATGATCATTACCGATCACGGAAAAGATATTGCAGATGCGATCTATTCGCAGCTCGGCAGAACATGCACGCAGATGGAAGGTAAGGGTATGGTAAGCAACGGCAAAAAGACCGTCCTCTACTGCGTAATCACGAGAGTTGAAGTTCCTGCCATAAAGAAGATAATCAACGATGCGGATGTATCTGCTTTCATGACCATTTCAGATGTTTCCGAGATCGTCGGAAACCACATTAAGAAAAAGAAGGCTCCTGCACACAGGAAACCGGCATCTCCCGTAAAGCATTAATCTGTATTGCTATGGCCTTATAGTGTATGATGTGCATGTAGGGTAATTGGCGGCAACTAAGGGTTAGTGGTGGTGAGACAATATGCCTTCAGGTCATAGTTCAAGTTCACATTCAAGTTCGAGTTCCGGTTCAAGCTCCGGTGGTTCAAGTTCGGGTTTTTCCGGCGGGTCACATTCGGGCTTTTCCGGCGGATCTTCCGGTGGCGGCGATCATTCGCCCTATAATGACAATTTGACTCATAATAGTGATAGCTTTTTCCCGTTTCACATACAGGGTCTATTATGGTTTATTATAGTAGCCGTTATCTTTGTCATTATTCTTTGGAAAGTAGATATCAAGGAAGAACTGAACAGGCACTCAAATTCAGATGCAGTCATTTATCAAACAGTAAGCAATGCAGGCGATTCCGGTACGGCAAACACTGCTTCAAATAATTCCGCAGCCACTGCTGAAACTTCACGTAGATCGACACAGAGCTTCAAAAAATATTCTCCCGGTTACGGAATAGTACATGACCATATTTATGTACCTGAGATCGGCCGTGAATGCACATATGATGCAAACAGCGATAACTATTATGACAAGGATACCGATTGCTATTTCTGGCTTAATAATGATGTGACACCGCCCATATGGCAGTATTGGTATCAGGGAATCTCTTCCGATTACGGTGATTACGGCTGGATGGAATACGATTACGATAAACAATGCTGGTTTATAGAGACGGAGAAAGGTAAGTGGGAAGAACTGCCATCTTATTACAATACTGATAATTTATGGCACATGGATAAGCCCGCTCAGGGAAGGTACTATGGGCAGGATTCCATTTATGTTCCTGCTCTTGGAAGGGATTGTCCTTACAAAGAATATGTGAGCTCTTACTACGATGAGGAGACGAATACATATTTTTACTATAATTCGTACTTAAGGCCTTCACAGTGGCTTTACTGGTATGAAGATTACGGCTGGCTGATGTACGATTCCCAGAACGCCAAGTGGTACCGCCTCGATGAGTATTTGAGTGGCGTTAATTGGGTGGAAATGCCTTCCGACTGGAATGATCCGAAGGTCT
Organism: Saccharofermentans sp.; assembly: GCA_024683485.1. Lineage (GTDB taxonomy): Bacteria > Bacillota > Clostridia > Saccharofermentanales > Saccharofermentanaceae > Saccharofermentans. The sequence goes on from JAIKYD010000072.1 coordinate 2,434, forward strand.
GGCATCTTGACAGTAACTGATATAAAAAGGGCGCCCTGATATCAAAGTCAAGA
>JAIKYD010000002.1 GCA_024683485.1 Saccharofermentans sp.
CACCTGCAAACAGACACACGAGAAGAAGTGCTTCTGAACTGTTCCATATGGAACAAATGGATTTTAGACCATAAGACATAAAAGCGCCCGGAAGTTTGGTTTCCGGGCGGTTTTACTCTATGGTTGATGAATTGAACAAATAAAAAAAACAGTTGCTTAATAAAATTATTAAGGAAAAAGAGTCAAATAGTAGTATATTTTACTCGCTTACCCTGATCTCGCGTAATCAACACCTGATGCGGTGATCACTTCTCCGTTGCTGTCCAAAAGAATGAAGCCGTCTGTGTCCCAGCAGTGGAATCTGCCGTCTATTGCTTCAAGTGTGTAACTGTTGCCATAAAAGCTGAACAGTTCCATGCAGTCGGGGAGTGAATACACTGTCAAGAGGTTATCGTTATCGATGATCATGTAAACGTCGCCGGTGACTTCATCACTTATAACTTCGATCCCGCCTTCGCCTTTTCGGATCAGATTCAGATCCTTGTCATAGATGCGCCATTTCTCGGTATCCAAGTGTGCATAGCTCTGGTTGTCGGCAATAATGTAACCTTCTGCAAACTCATAAAAGAACCTGTCTTCCTCAACAAGCACGGCGCCGGTATTCAGATTGATTATCTTTCCAACACCAACAATGGTGTCATAGTACATATCACCCTCGCCATAGTTATGCCAGTCCCTCAAATATGTGCCGGTGTCGGCTGAATAATCCAGGGTGTTTATGAGGTTTAAGTCTTTGTCATAAACCAGGGTCTCTGATCCGTCTGCAACAGCGATATGGCCGAATGAAGTCATTACAACAGAACCGGCCGGATAGTCGATGGAACGTGCGGCCTGCCAGTCTGTATCGTAAAGAACGATCTTGTTATTGCGGGCGACCATGAACAGGTCATCAGTGACCATTCCGACATATGCATTTTTGTCATCCAGGAGCTGCTTGCCGGACATATCATAAACCGCTACGCCCTCACGGGCGGTATCCACTTCGACAATGACATTTCCGAAGATAACATGATCTCTGAAACCTGAAGAGGTGTCGTCGTAAAGAAGCTTGCCACTCAATCTGTCTACCAGCATTGTCTTATAGTAGAACACATTTCTGTTGATAAGAACGGCGCTTGTACTGTCGATGTACAAAACGGAGAGCTGGGCGTTCTCCGCTGCCAGAGATATCTCATTTTCATCGATCGTTACCAGGTCCGTACTGATTACAATGAGGCTGTTATCAAGACTTGATACCCAGAGTTTTCCGTCCTCGTAATTTGTTCCATAGAAGCACACGCCGTCTTTTTTGTAGCCTGAAGCTTCCGCTGCGCCGTCGTAGATCAATCCTGTAAACAGTGCACCGTCGTCAGACAGAAAACCGTATTTGCTTAAGCCATAAACAGTTTTTCTGACGATATAGACACCTTCCTCTTCACAATAAATCACATGGTCAAAAGGCTCACTGTTTATTATTTCGCCATCCAGTGTAATGAAAGACAGATATGCTTTGTTATTTTCCTTCATCCACCTATTCTCAACATATCCTGATACAAACGGGATTATGCGTCCTCTGTCAGCCGTCTCGAGATCTGTCTCCATAGGTTCGAAGTCTGGTGCTTCCACGTCATTAAGCACTGCGTAATCGTCGATATTGATACTGGTGTCAGCAGCGGAAGACCCGGAAGTTTCCGGCTCAGTGGTAATCACCGTTGCCTCTGTAGTGGCGGTCGCCTCAGAAGTTTCAGAAGAAACTTCTGAAGCCGTTGTCGTGCTGTCCGGCCCTTGAGGAAATCCCTGGGGAACAGAGCAGCCGGCTATGGAAGCTGCTAATGCAATGACCGTTAAAAACGATGCGAACCTTCTCATCCTAATATCCACTTAAGCTTCATTTACAAGCTTTCCCGTCATATGCTCCGGAATCAGCTCGAGGCACTGCGCTCTCGGAAGCGCAAACTCAACTTCATGTTTGATGTATTCTTCGTCGTTTGTAAATTTACGGCACAAGTTGGTTCCTATTTTCGTAATCAGATCAGGATCAGTAACAAATCTGATCCTGCCGAAAACAACAACGGAGGTTATGTTCAGTGCCCATTCGCCTTCTTTGCGGAAGCCTTCATCCATAACACAATAACTGACTTTGTCGCATCTGGTAATGGAATCGATCTTGTGGCCTTCTCTCGCTCCGTGAAAGTAAAGTCTGCCGTCTTCTTCGCAATACCAGTGGTCAAGCGGAATGCCATACGGGTACCCGTCATCGCCGATCATGGAGAGGACTCCGCGGGGCTGCTCCTTAAGGATGCGGATGCATTCCTCATCTGTTACCTGCTGTTTGAATCGTCTCATCTTTCTGAACATATATGATCTTCCTTTCTTTTTTCGCATTCCCTAAAAATTCCCTCTGACAACCCTTTTGAGGGAATAAATAGGGAATTTCGGGTCATTTTCCCTATTTTTACCCTTTTTGAACCCCTTTCAGGGAATGAGGGATTTACGGTCAATTCAGCCCCCGGGTTGATTCCACACAACAACTAAAGATAATTATACTCTGCTTCACCCTGCCGTTTCTTTCGTGAGATTCTTAAGCCATATGAATTTGTTGTATCTCCACCTGATGAACGGCACCTTGACGATCTCATCCAGACACATGATCACATAGATAACCATGACCGGAAGATGCAGTACAAAGCAGGCTACAAGCGCCAGCGGGATAGCAAAGCACCAGGTCGCGATCAATACGCTTATACCGTCATATATCGAATCTCCGCCTGCAGGAAAGACTCCGCAGGTAAAAATGGTGTTGTATGCAAAAGCAAACATATAAAACGCAAGGAAAACAAGCATCTGTATGAGGTATTGCTTTGCCTGTGGTTCCAGCACATAGAATATGTAGACAATCGGACCGACTATGCAGACCAGCACTACATTTATCATTCCCAAAAGCAATGTCACTTTCCAGCTTCGCGCGCCGTATTTTTTTGCAGTATCGAGTTCATTCCGCCCGAGGATCTGCCCTATCATGATGCCTATACCGGTTGCGAAGCCTTGTGTTAGTCCCTGTATCAGCTGCTGGGCAACCGTGGTTACGGATGCCGCAGCCGTAGCGTCTGTGCCGAGATGTCCCAGGATAAACGAGTGCATCGTTATACTGAGGCCCCACGACAGTGATGATGCCAGCATTCCAGGAATGATCTTCCACATATCACGCTCGTGTGTTTTCGAGAAATAAAACAGGGTGTCTTTGCCAAGCCGTATGTTCTCATTTCGCTGAGCCCAGATAACACACCAGACAAGGGCAATGAGTTCCACAACGATCGTCGAATAGGCAGAACCGTTCGCGCCTAGCGCAGGGATCTTTCCAAAACCATAGATCAGGAAGAAGTCGGCAACCATGTCCACCGTTACGGTAACGACGGAGATCCACACGCTCAGCTTAGCATGTCCCGAGACCTTCATGATCATCAGGAAGCTCCGCAGCACCGCCGTGAAAATAAACGAAAAGCATACTATCCTCAGGTAACCCGCGCCGATCCTTATAAGTTCCTGCTCTGGCGTCAAAATTCCTATAAGCTGCTCTGCGAAGAAAAATGCACCTAACGTGAAGACCGCCCCGATGCCTAACGCATACCGGATCGACATTACCAGGAATCGTCTTACGTTAAGGTAATCTTTTTTGCCCCAGTACTGCGATATCAGAACACTTGCCGCCACAACAGTCGCGCCGTAAAACAGGGACATTACAAAAGAGATCTGATTTGCGAGCGACACGGCCGCGATGGCGTCCTGTGTCAGCCGCCCGAGCATAAGCGCATCCGAAGCCCCGACAAGAGACGTAAGCAGATTCTGCACTGCCAAAGGCACTGCAAGACCCATCAACTGCTTATTGAACTCTTTCTTTTCCTCCGGATTCATCAATGCGTCCTTCTGTCTGAAGCTACCTCATAAGCCGTATATTCATGATCGAATTCGTAACCGAATTTCCGTGCCAGTTGAACCGAGTTCATATCGTGGGCATCCCAGCTCGGGTAAAGCCCTTCTTCAAGGCAGGCCAGGATCAGTGCCGAACACACAATGCTTGCAAGCCCCTTGCGGCGTTCAGGCACAATAGTATCCACTTCGATCTCGATCCCTTCTTTATATCTGGTATAAGAAGATGCTCCGGACACGAACTTTCCGTCTTTCAAGATGACCATGCCGCGGCCCAGTTCAAGATACTTTTCCTTGCTCCCGAACGCAGATACAAAATCAGCTGTCACGGGATCTAGCAGGCACAGGTCATAGATGTCTGAATCTATCTTTCTGAGCTCATATCCTTCGGGCAGTCCGGCGACCGTTTCCGCGAGTTTTGCCTTGTCGAATTTTGTATCTTTTTTGATAGCGTAACGGGTAACTTTCCGCGCATCGGGAAAACAATCCTCAATAAGTTCAGACCATCCGTCGTTTTTGGGAACCATGATCACAAAGCCGTCAGGCTTGCCGGTCACCAGTTCCCTGTCCGGCTCCCCTGCCAGAAATGCAAAGCATCCGACGAACGCCATTGCCGATACCGGTCTTTCCGTATCTGTAACAAATACCTTGCCCATTACTTTCTCCAGGCACGTATATATCAGGGTCTCTTCCCAGCCTGCAAACAGTGCCTCAACTTTGGATGTTTCGTTCAATTCACTTATCATATTATGCCCCTCTTTACGCCCCTCTCACATCGAAAATGCCGTTATCGCAAAGCAGCACGCTTCAATTGCCGCAAGCGGTGTCATCACATACTTTTCCTTCTTACTTGGCGATGCAAGATTCATGAGTGTGTTTACCGCAAAGAATCCTGCGAAAACAAAGCAGATGATCTTTACCACATTACCCGCAAACCACATATTCATCAACCCTCCGCCCTGAAGTATCATGGCTGCTCCGAAAAGCTGGAGGACAACAGATGTTGCCGCAAACACCCTGTACATCGGCGGCAGCACTTTATGTCTTCCGCCCATCGTAAACTCCCCTAATGGAAACCCTGTTATCAGAAGCACTTCCATCACCGCAACTAGTACAAGCAGAACTGCACCGGTTATTGAACTGACAGTTGATACCATATTATTTCCCCTTCTTTGCTATCTTCTCAGGGTCGGCGCCCTCATTAAGAATGAATGAATCCGCTGCGCTGTTGATCATTTCCATCATCTCTTTCTCGGTTCCCTTGAGGACTCCTGTCGCAAGCATTGTCGCGATTCCGTGGGAATAGATAACCGTATTCCTTACGAAACGCACCACCTGCTCTTCATTAAGCCCGGTCTGTTCAGCGATCATGGCGATCATCTCTTTGTTCTTTGCCTTGCCGATATCCTTAAGGTTATAAGGTTTGCCGACCGGGTTCTCGCCCAGATACAGGAACTTAAAAAGATTCGGTTCCTTGAGCGCCATCTTCACATAGGATCTGCCCAAGAATTCAAAGCTCTCCAGTTTATCCTCATAACTTGAAGCAGCTTTTTGCGCGGCATACGCCATTGCATATTCAGAAAGAGCCTGCCTCAATCCCCCCATATTCTCGAAATGCCATACGATCGGCTGGGTCGAACACCCGATCTCAGCTGCCAGTGTCTTCACATTAACCGATGCATATCCGTCCCTGATGAGCATCTTTAATGCTGCTTCAAGAATAACTTCTCTTGATATCGTTGTTTTACGCGCCATAGGAGCCTCGTTCCATAAATTGTAAGGACCTCGTTCTATAAGCCACAAGGGTATCGTTTCTTAAACCACAAGGGCCTCGTTACATAAATCGTTTTATATAAACGTGTTTATATTATACTGCCGGGTGTGGGCTGTCAATAGCGGGTATACAAAAAGGGGGATGGCGGTGCGCGGAATGGCAATTTTAAGGAGATAATGCGGTGCGGGGTTTTCGAGAGGCCTGCGCAAAGGCGGTATGCAAATTTCCAGGAGAAACCGGCAGGCGACTTCTTTTCGCGCACGCTCAAAAAGCCAATTACTGCTGATCAATCTATCCTATTACGATTGCGCTTAACACTCAGATTAATAAGAAACCTCGCCATCATAGTAAAGAATATAGATAGCGTCCTGTTGTTCTTCGCCCATTATAGTAACGACAACACTCTCGTCGTTCCATTCAACGTTCCAATTCTCGTCACCCATGCTTTTTCCATCATTACTCAACACAAAACCAACACTGCTGATCTTTTTGTTATTTTCCTTTAAAACGATCTCACCGTCCTGAGAGCCGAACGGCCAATCCGGACTGCTTGTCGCCTGTAATTCGACAGTGTACTGCCCGTTGGTTTGAGTATCGACCGTGCGCGGTATGTGGTCTATCACTTCAACGATAAGCGGAATGGCGGCAATATGAAGTATTATCACTCCAAATACGATCAAAAAACTTATAAGACAACCTTTGGATTTTGGTTTTGATTCTTTAACGGTTGTATCCGGTTGATTATTCATATGTATCCTTTATGTTTTTGATTTTTGACCAGCGTTGAAAACCGCTTGCGGTCATTCGAGTTCGTTTTTTGCATTCCTTGCCCGCCGGATTTTCCTCATTTCCAAAATTTTCACTATGATAACCCTTTTTTGTGAAAATATTAGGAATATCACCTCATATTTCTTATTTTTTCATAAAGAGCCCATGGTTTTATGAAAATTTCAGGAATCAGTGTTTTCGAGCCGACCACGCCCAACGATTGCGCGCAAATGAACCATTCAACCCAGGGAATGAAGCTTTTCGATCCGCCCTATCAAAAAACAAAACCTCTCCACCACCTTTACCCTCTCTCATCCAGCACTTTCTGCGCCCTATCCTGAGCGATCGCAACCACTTCTGGCAGTTCTTTCTGGCCGGTGAAATATGCCGGCATCTCTTCGATAAGAATAATATTGATCTGGGCATCGACTGAATTGCAGTTGGAGCAGCTCAGAACGATATTCTCCATATCATCAACCGTCTTGTCCGAGAAAGGGATCTTTCTGTCAGGGCCGAAGTCGAAGCCGATATAGTAATCGTAACCTTCGCCGTTGTAGAATTCGACAGCTGCTTTTCCGCCTGCCCTGAACGCTTCGCGGCTTAATACGAAGTTATCCTTCATGGCGAGGTCGAGCTGGACCTCGTCGGACAGGAGAAGCTTTACGAACTCGCAGCAGGCATCAACATTTCGGGCCTGCGCAGAGACAGCTACAGAGAGATAAGGCGTTACAAGAGGACCGCGTCCGTCAGACGAAGGAATGCCCAGGACAGCCGTGCCCCCGCTGTAAATGTAGATGTTCTGAAGATAGTTGATCATTCCGTAGCAGGAAATATAACCGGCAGCAAGAGTCTCATTCAGGGGCATGTCTCCCTTCATAACGTTTGGCTCTGGCGCCATGGAATAGTCATAAGAATCCTCGTAATCATCCCAGGCTTTCGCATTCTCCGGAACATTGTCCTTAACGAATCTGGCGATCGTCTCGAATTCAGGACTTGAGAAATCGATCTTGCCGTCATCAACAAACTTGTCGCTCATAGCGTTATAGAGCTTTACAAAATAGTATGCCTGGCCCAGCGTGATGACATCCTTGCCGTTCAGCGTGTTATACAGAAACTGCTCATATTCTTCTGTGGTAAAGCCCACTCCGGATTTGCCGGCATTAGCGGCATCTGTATGGATACCATCTACCTCATAACAGAGCGGCAGATTATAGAGTTTGCCGTCGACCTTTGCGGAATCAACAACATTGGTGAAATACTTGTCAGGATCAAGACTGCCTATATGAGACGTAAGATCAACAAGATAGCTGTCATTGTTAAGCTGACCATATGAACTGCAGTTCATGAGGATGTCAGGACCCTGACCGTTAAGGATATCTATGGCAAGCTGACTGCTCATTGCAGCATCAGCGTTGAGCTCTGCTTTCTGGAAATCGTCGTCGCTGTTGAGATCGGAATAATCGGCATAGTCAAACTGCGAATAGCGGTCAGTGACTTCAATAAAATATTTACCGTTGGTCTCGTTGAACTTGAGGATCGCATCAGAGATCTTGTCGTCCGTATATCCGTAAAGTGAGAAGAGTTCAAGTATCTGCTTGCCTGCGTTAGGGTTTTTGTCTGCCCTGGTAAAGTCGATTATCGTAAAAGTTGAATTTTCACTCAGGGAATAGGGATTTTTTCTGTAGATGTCACCGCAGAGAAGGAACGAATCCTCCGAGACATCAATAATATCCATGTTCTCAAGAAGGCTCCTGTTTATGTTGCTCCAGCTGTAATTAAATACTAGGCCGCAGGTCTTGTTCGAGAAGTCGATTCGGGAGATTCCGGTCGGTTCGGCAAAGAATATGCTGCCGTCCTTTCCCGTGAACGGTGAATAGCATCTCTCAATATCCAGCCATTCGTAATCTTTGGCATCCTCTTTCGTGATATTGCCTGTCTCAAGGTCCAGGCCGTAATAAACATAGCCTTTGTCAGAAGTCACAGACAGCAATGCTGAAGTGTCGTTTTTCGAGATAATAACAGGGATATCATAAAGATCAGAGGTATCATCCTTAAGTTCAACGGTCCTGGTCTCACCATCAGGTTTGGTTATGTGCAGGAAGTACGATGCCGTCCTCCCGCTCCAGTCAATTTCAGTATCTACTCTGTAATTGCCAATAGTAAAGGAGTGATAAATATCACCGGACTCGTTTCCGCTCAGGTCTTTGGAATCGATGAGCTTCCCGGAAAATGGATCAATGGTTAATTCTTTATATGTCTGTTCAAATGTAGCCGTGTCGAACGAACTGACCATTGCAATGACCTGGCCGTTCTCGTAACGCGCGCTGTCAACATGTCCTTCATTACCTATTACGGGTACAAGATCCATGTCTTTGACCGTCGCGCCAGTTTTGCGGTCGACTACGGAGATCGTTGCCAGCATGTAGTCAGAATAATCCAGATTCTCCCAGTCAACATTATTGTCATCAGGTGTCTTATAAAGACCGCCCGTATAGACGATAACGTTTTTGTCATCGGCTCCCACTGCCCTGCTGTTTGCGTATTCGATCTTTCTGCCCGGATCAATACCGGCCTTTACTTCAATTACATTGCTGTTGTACCACGGTGTATCTGAAGTGATCTTCTGACCGCTGTTGCTGCCGTCATTCCGGATATTGGATTCTTCCTTCCTGCAGGCAGCAAGAGATGTCATCACCGAAGCAGCAAGCAGTATCGAGACTGCTTTCAAGGATATCTTTTTCATTTACATGTCTCCTATTATCCCCATATCTCATCTTGAGCCATGATAATTGTATGTCCTCGCGAAATACATTCAGCATCAAAAAGTCGGCAAAACTCAGGTAAAGCCACCGCACCTGAATCAGTCTTTATCAGCTCTTATCTTTCATCCTCTGTCTGTCTTTTCTTACGAAATCGTGGATGGATTTCTTGAGCCCGGTCAGGAGCTTGGCTGATTCATTCTCAAGGTCTTTTATCTGCTCATCCATCTTGCCGGATTCCACATAGAGCTTTGCGTTTTCTTTGTCGATCTGCTTTACCTTTTTGACTTTGGGATAAACAAACAGGAAATTATATCCGATCATGCCGAGCCACATCATGAATACTACAGCTAACGTTGTGAGTGATCCACCAAGATAATCGGGTCCGGAAATAAATGCTTCGGATGATACTGATGTGCAGATAAGCACCACCAGAAACCATAAAGCAATAACGAGCCATCCTATAAGAAACTGGTTTTTGGGAGGAGCTGCACCGATATAGTAATCTTTACGCGTTAAGTTGTTATGTGCGATAACATCGTTGATCTTTCTTTTCTCCTCCCAAAGAGCTTCAATCTTTTCTTTGCATTCAACCAGTTTCATCTTTTCAGAATATACTTTGGCGATTTCCTCGAAATAGTCCTTATCTTCTGCCGAAGCACTCTCTATCGCCTGGCTGACCATCTCAGGGTCAAAAGAGAATTTCCCGTCACCATTCTCCTGATCAAGTTCATTCATGTTTGTCAGATGGGCTGCCGCGAGCATCAATCCTCTGAGAGCGAGAAAATCGTGCGGATCCTTTTTCAGCATGAACTCATAGGCATCAGCAGTGGCCATAAACTCTCCTCTGGAGAGATATGTCTCACCCATCTCGTGTATCCGGTCTTCCTTGAAGTATTCGTAGTCGTAAGACGAACCGCAGAAAGTACAATGGTACATCTGCTTATCGCTGTCTATTCTAAGGCTCCCGCCGCAGGACGGACACTGGTGCTTCTTGATCTTGCTGATCTCTGCCGCCTGTTCCTTCAAGGAATCCGTCATTCTCAGGCTGTCTTTTTTTACAAAATCATGGATGTTTTTCCGGATCTCAACCAAGAGTTTTTCTGCAGCTTCTTCATGCCTTCTTATCTGTTCTTCGTTATAGCCTAATTCAACTTTGAATTCTTTTATATAAGTGTCGATTTCCTTTATTGCTTTAATTTTTGGATAGATGCGCCCGTAATTAATCCCACAACCGGCCAGAAGCACCAGACCTCCCGTTATTACCATAGCGATTATCATCCCTATGACGTCACCTCCGGCAAATGCTGCACAGATGCCCAATGCCCACATGAAGAAGTAGGCAGTAACACACCACATCAAAATGAACATCGGTTTAGGAGGAGTCAGCGATCCGTTCTTGCCCTGGATGTAGTAATCGTAACGGGTATCATCGGTTAAACGGATGGCAGCCTCGATCCTTCTGTGTTCCAGGCGCAGATTCTCGAGCTCTCTGTTGCAGTCGATCTGCAGCTTTTTGTCAGCATAGATCTTGCCAAATTCCGTAAAGTATTCCTTGTCTTCCTCCGAAGCTCTCCCAATTACTTCTCTGACAATTTTCGAGTCATACGCGAAATGTTTTGCCGTGCCCATACTGACAAGCCCGTTCACATCCTTCAGATAGGCGGCTGCGAGCATCAGTCCTCTGAGGGCAACAAAATCGTGAGGTTTATTCTCCAACAAGAGCCTGTAGGCATCGACAGCGGCCGCATATTCTTCGCGCGACAGGTGAGTCTTGCCCATCTCGTTTAGCTTTTCTTCTCTGAAGTAGTCGTAATCGTATGTAGAACCACAAGACGTGCAGTAGTAGATCTGCTTATCGTTATCGACAGTCAGATCGCCACCACAAGACGGACACTGGTACTTCTTAATCTTTGTCATTCCTAATCCCTTGTAACCGTTTGGAACACTGCCCGGTTTCCTGTTCCGGGAATCATTCTTTTTTCTTGACCACGACTCCCCCCATATATGAGCCTCTCATGAATCCGGGGAAATACAGAAAATACACTTCTGTTCCTTTTCGATAGAACGGATCAAAACAGGATCTGCTGCAGTATTCATCATCTACTATATAATAATGTTCCATGCCGAAGGAAATCCACAAATTCTTTTTGCGTGTGATATGGCCTGCGCGCCACCAGAAAGCCTTCTTTTTGATTCTGGAAACAATTGTCAAAGAGAAAATGCAGCGAACTGTAAAGTAGGGTATCATCGCCCCGCAAAACCCCATCAGAGACACTGCCACTAGCCCAACTTCCTCAGAAAACTCAAGCAGCAACCGAACTACACCGGCAGGCCAAAGCACAAAAACCGATGCCGCAATAAAGATCCCAATAAGAGGATTTACGACAGTCCTTCTAAAAAACTCATCATGGATATTCTTAAATTCGTCGCTGTCCAATTCAGATGCTTTTTTGAATTCCGATTCCCGCAATTCCACTTCTTTATAACATCTGATCTTTTTCCTTTTGGTATCCGGATCCTGATTCATAGTTTTTCCCCATTGTTAGCTATCACTATAAACCATCACAAAATCTTATTCATGCGTATGCAGTCAAAATTTCCGCTCTTAATTAATTTGCCGTCCATTTGCCTGAATCCGGCTTTCTCATAAAAGGGCACAACCTCCAGCCGGCTGTCTATTATAATCTCCACATAACCTAATTCCCTTATCCATTCCTCAGCAGCACAAAGCATTAGAACTCCGATATGCCTATTGCGGTATTCGGGCAAAACAACCAGGCGTCCAAGTATAACTTTCCCGGGTTCTGTCTCATAAAAACGGCAGGTTGCTATCGGATATCCGTCAGAAAGACCGACTAAATATTTTGTTTCTCCAAAATCATGTTCATCGAATTCTTCCCGCAAAGGAATATGATATTGGCGGTTCATCCCCTCGATCCTTACCGAGTAAGCTCCCGTTTTTTGCCACTCTTCCTCTGCTCTTATTATTTCAAAATTTTCGAGAAAGGAGCAATGATCGTTCTTCAAATTATCCATAAATCCTAATACCCTGCTACATTTGCACCTTGTTCATATAAACAGTGCAATATTAGCACTTTGTTGTCAAGAAAAGGCGCAAACGCTGCACTCATTTAGTGTTATTTAGCTCCTTATTGCGCGGCCTATTTTTTCCCTTTTCGAACCACTTTCAGGGAATTATTAGGGAATGGGGGGGCGGACCGTTCAGCCGCCAAAATTTATGAATATCTATACTAATGAATTACTCCCACAGACAAGAAAAATATAGAATTAAGGGCCGCCCACTTCATTAAGTGGGACAGCCCCATTGTTTCCCCAATTTGCAGTCTTTAACCCCAACCTTACAACTGTGCAAAATGAATGTGATCCACCAGATCCTCGAGTTCTTCCCTTGTATGGACAACTTCATTTATGTCGCTGTACCAGGGCAGAACATTCAAAGATACAAAGCTGTTCTCAAGGTCTGCGGATATGATCGCACGACCGTCACCGCTCATTGCGATATTTACCGTAATGCCGTCCTTGGTTACATAAGTCCACTGCTCGAAATTGTTAATGTTTCCGGCATTTAAATATACGGTATCGAAATATCCTCTCATGCATCGTCTTATCTGGAATTCGATGTTCTTATATGTGGCGTCAAACTGGAATGTTCCGTCATCGTAGAAGTATCCGGTGCCCATAACATCTGCTGTCCAGATATCGCCGAATCTCTCCCTGAACAGTTCATAATTGCCGTCGTTCCAGCCCGTGTGAAGCTTAAGGCCGTATTTAGCAAGTATCGAATCAACCTTATCTGCCATCTCCTGTGAGTAGATACCGTAAGTGGGGTACTTCTCACCATAGTAATCCTCACCTGTGCGCTTACATTCCGCATCGTATTCGTTTACGATCGAGAAATCACGGTCGTAGCTCTCTTCGAACTTGACCCACTCTGCGGTTGCCTGGTATTCGGGAGAATCCACATATCCCTGTAAGGAAATAAATTCGCGCTCGGGCATTGCATAACTCTCACCTGATTCGTCCACCGGCATTTCTTCCTCAGGCGCCCATGTGCTCTTGCCGAATGTCTGGCTCTCGAGTCCGCCCTTGATCCCGGCGTAAGCCGCGACGCCCAGTGCCGAAACAACTGCTACCGCTACGAGAACGGTAATTATCTTTTTCTTGGAATTATGCTTAGGTTTAATTCCATTTTCATTCATCTTCATTTTAGTCAACTCCTTTATCCTCTCGGGGGAGACGACATTGCTCTCTTCCAGATCTACTGAAGAGTCTTCGATGTTATCCATCAGATCACGAATATTTAGTTTCATGAAGATCGCCTCCTGTCGTGTTATTGATATTGTTGAGGTAATTACGGAGCCGCTCGCGCCCTCGCTTTAACTTGGTCTTGACCGTGGACGGGTTCATCTGCATTTGACTGGCGATAACCGAAACGCTCTGACAGTAGTAGTAGAATCTCAAAAAGATCTCTTTATCCGGCTGAGGCATCGAATAGACCAGTCTGCGTATTATCTGGTCCTGATCCTCGCGCTCAAGGCTGTCAAAAACCGAATCTTCATCTAAGATAAGAATGTCCTCGTCCAAAGGCAGCACCTCATACCGATCCCGCACTTTCTGCATGGAAAGGCTGCGTGCCACGCGGCTCAAGTATCCCTTCAGGTTCAGAGGGATGAGGTTGTCCGAGGATCTCCACAAAGTAACGAAAACATCCGCCGTCACTTCCTCCACATCCTCATGGCTCATGGAGCTTGCGAGGATGCTGTTTACCACGGTTCCCACATAGGCACTATACTTGTCTATGAACCAAGCAAGTGCTTCCTGATCACCTGATTTCAGTAAGGCCAGCGCCTTTGCGTCATTCAATCGTTTTCACCTCAAAATTCGTTTTTTGAACGGCCGTTCAACTATAATAGTGCAATTTAGGTGCCGGTGGTTTCACTTTTTAGAAAAAAAATTGTAATTACCTCTCAGGAGGCAAACGCCGATTTGTCTTACTCTATTATCCTTATGAATTTTATTGAACCAATACTGCTCCTGGCTTATGATGCTCTCGAGAAACTATCCGTCCGGGCCTAATTATGAGCGGGTATCCTTCCTGTACTGCGTCGGCGGCTTGCCGGTCGCTTTGCGGAAGACTTTGTTGAAATAATTGGGATCTTCGAAGCCGAGGCGATGCGCTATCTCGAAGATGGGGATCTCTGTGTCCGAGAGCCAGTATTTCGCGAGGTTCATGCGGTGCTCGGCAAGAAAGGTCATGCAGGTCATACCGGTCTCTTCTACGCAGACCTTGTTCAAGGTATTGCGGTTCAAGTTGAATTCAGTTGTGACCATCTCGAGGGTAATCTTCTCGCGGATGTGGTTGTTGAAGTATTCGTAGAGGCGAGAGATGAACGCGGTATTGTTCTCACCGGTGGTGCTGTTGTTGATGAAACAGTACTTGAGCTTGAAGAGCAGTTCGATGAAGTAGGATCGCGAGCGGCAGGGCCAGTAACCGTCAACAGAAAGCTTGAGTTCGGCATCGAGTTTCTCGATGATATCGACCATGTCCGCGAGTGACCGGGGAATGAACGATGCCGCCTTGGGAGAGTGAGAATCTTGGAAGATAAAGTTCCTTACGAGCAGGTAATCCTGGTAGAGCGTCGAGCCTTCCATGCTTTCAAATTCGCGCGAATAAAGGCGCTCGTAGGTGAACGCATCGTTGATGACGCAAGGCTTGAAAAATATTATGTACACTTGGTATTTGGATTCCTTCTTGATCTTGAGGATGTCCCTGTCGGACAGGTAGATCGCGGCTGGTGCCTTAAGTTCCATCTGATTGCCGTTAAGTTCTATAACCAGGTTGCCCTTGCTGAGCAATATGAGCTTGCAGCGCTCGTTGTTATCGACATATGGGAGTTCGTTCTTGAACTTGAATACGACAATATCCATGAGATTCTCGTAATCGCTGTATTTACGCAATGTGTATAACTGTTCACCCATATGCCGATTATAACAAAGCATTGGTAATATTTGCACGTTCTGTGCAGATTTTACAGATAAACCGTGACGATTTTCCATTCCGGGAAAGCATGCCAAAGGTCAGAATAGAGCTAACCAAAGAACATGAAGGCGAAAATATGAAAAGGACAGATTTATACAAAACGATGATTGCAGCAGGCGCGGCCGCATCTATGCTCATAGGTATCGCAGGTTGTTCCGCAGAAGGCACTGATGCTGCTGCAGAAGCAATCTCAGGCGAGTCCGTGGCAGTTGCTGAATTTAAAGCAATCTCAGGCGAGTCCGTGGCAGCTGCTGAAGTTGAGGAAGAACCTGAGCAGACTCTGTGCGAGGTCGAGGAGTTCGGTTACTGCATCGAATCTTACCCGCAGTTCTACGTTGGTTCCGACTCCTGGGAAGCCGGCGTCTGGTCCGATGACATGGGCGCCAAGCCGGATCATCCGAAGGGCATCTCCCCGAGCCTTTACTGGGACCCCGTTGAGGGCGCTTCATGCTACGTAATCTACATGCTCGATTCGTCTCACGCTGAGGGCATCCCGCCGGTCAATTTCATTCACTGGGTAATCGGCAACTACGAGGGTACCGAGATAATCGCAGGTGAGGCCCCTGCATTTTTCCTCGCATTGGGACCTGAACCCGGAAAGACACACACATATGACATCTACGTCATCGCTCTTGCCAATCCCGTTGAGCGCGCGAAAGGTACAACCGGCGGACCGCCTACTAACTTCAACAATTTCCTTCTTGCTCTGGACACCGACGTTGACGGCAACACAGGTAACATCTTGGCGTTCGGTTTCCTTAGAGGTAAATATACTGCTGACTGATAATGCTATAATCTGTGTTTATTTTTCTAATGGATTTGCTGTTTTTTCTATAGTCTAGAGGATGATAGTAGGGAGGAAATGTGAATGAATAAGATAAAGATGACTGCACTTGTTCTGTGTGCATCGATGCTGGTGGGTACAGCAGGATGCTATGCGACGGATAGGCCTAATATGACTTCATTTTCTCAGACGGGAGCTGTAACGGAAGCATCATCTGAAGACACGCAGGCCGTAACGGAAGCTACTAAACCGGTTGTCACTGATTCAGGTGTTGATTTCCTTGAAGGTTATGAGAAGTTCGAATTAACATCCACGGATCTTGAGAACGGCGTCTGGGCGGATATTATCTCCAACGCCCGCGGAAACGATGCATCACCCGAGCTCTCCTGGGAATCTGTTGAGGGTGCTGCGGAGTATATCGTTTACATGGTTGACATGAACACTCCGGATCACATCGCATGCGGCGTCCTCCACTGGAAAGCATGCGGTATTACGGTAACTGAACTTCCCGAAGGATGGGCACCCTTAAGTGATTATGTAGGTCCCAATCCGGGGGCTGGCGTAACTCATATCTATGAGATATATGTTGTGGCTCTTAAGGAACCTGTCGAAAACCTTAAGGGCGGAGTCCGTGTCCCCAATCCCAATTTCAAATCCTTCATCCAGGGACTGGATACCGACAGCGAAGGCAACACCGGAAACATCCTGGCATACGGCAAGATATCCGGAACCTTTACGGGTTAAAGAGCCGGCTTGATTCTGAAACTATCATCCTTTACCTGTCGAGTTTACCGCATTCCCTGAAAATTCCCTCTGATACCCCTTTTGAGTCTAAAGAACGAGGGTTTTACATTTTCGACGTGGAAGAACACGATTATCCTGTAAATATCATTATCGCTGCAGGTGAGTTCTCAACAGGCGGCTATGATATCTGCATCGATGATATGAATTATGACAACAATACTTTTACGGTTACTGTCAGAGAGATCTATCCTGAACCGACTGTTATTGTAATCGAGGCATTCACATATCCCTGTTGCGAAATACAACTGAATAAACTTCCCGGATCTGTCAGAGTCTTAGATGGAACTCGTGCGAATTTATTTTTACGCCGGAGATACAGTAACGATCCACTCCGTTGACGAGTTTCTGGAGAATTAAAAATATCCAGACTAACGCCTTCGTTAGTCCATATCAGACCGGGCTGTTATGCAGATATTCCGGCGTGGTTTTCCGGTTGTTTTGTTTATAATATGGTTATTTGCTGTCTGAGGAGGTCAGTCTGCCACATGAAACATCCGGCATTGCCTGTTCTTTTATTAAAGAAAATGGTCACGGGAGCCGTTCTTTTTGCTGTTATTATGTCCGTAACCGGATGCTTTGGCAGGAACGGCTTTATCGGTATTTCTGCCTATAGAAGCAACACCTTAAAGAAGATAATAAAGTATATCGACGGGAATGACACGGAAGGTCTTTATGATCTTTTCTCCGAAGATAAGAAAAGTGATAAGAGCCTTATGGAACGTCTGGATGCAGTGTGCGATTTCTGGGATGAAGAAGGTCTGACCGTAAAAAGGAAAAAACACACTTCCGGAGGCGGCTCCTCCGACCACGGTAAGTATACTTACTATGAAGCACGCTATTATATCTATGTGGAAAGCAGTGACGGCAAGGAATACGAGATCTATGTCTCTGACGATTACTTAAACAAGAATGAACCTGAAATGGTCGGGATCAACATTATAGAGTTAAGAGACGAAGACGAGGACATCATTTTAACCACGTATAAAGATAAGGAGGCTGTTGATCCGGGTATTCCTGACGGTGAATTTACGGCATTTCAGACCGATCTGAACGGAGAGATGATCGTAACCGACGGTTATTACAGTTACGGTTTCACTTGTGATACGACCTTGTCTGTCGAGGATATCGACTGTGAGCGGTGGAGCATTTATATAGTCGACAGGGAACTGGATGAATCGGAAGCAGAAGCACTTAAGAACAGTAAGCCTGATCTGACTGACAACGGTCTCATTGAAGTAAAAGAAGGCCAATGGGTATATATTTTCTATGATGTTAATTACGCGGTATCCACGGCACCGTTAAGTGACAAGCTGACACTGTTCTGGGTTGAACAATGAACAGGATCAACATTGTAATCAATCAGTCCCGCTTTGCGCTTTTTATTCCATTCAGCAAATGAGGAAAGCCTCGCTAGTGCGAGACTTAGTTTATTATATTCCTGATATTACTTACTATCGCTTCATCCCGACAAACTGAAAGTTTTGAGCATCTCAAAATTTTAAACCCATTTCATACGCCTTGGAAAGATGTCGAGAAATATTCTCACTTCGTGCTTCTTCATTCCAATGCGTCATATTATCAAAAATAACCATTTCTTTCTCTTTTGCTCTATTGCGAATTCTATCTCCCAACATTACTGTTTCCATAGCACTCTTTTCCCCTGTTTCAATGAGAGA
>JAIKYD010000005.1 GCA_024683485.1 Saccharofermentans sp.
CTTCGTTGACGGTAAGATGCTCATCATGTGCGAGTCCGCATCAGTAAAGTATATCTTCGGAAACTTCACCGGCGGCAGATGGTGCTATGCGACGGATGTGGGCAAGCTGGTAAAACAGCAGTAAACCGTTTGAAGTGCGGTGTGAAGAGGTCTGAAATGACAATAAAAGAGGCTGCCTCAAATTAATGAGACAGCCTCTTATGTTAGTGAGTCGTGACTCCGTTGAGCACGCGAGGCTCGAAACGTGCGAAACAATGAACCACCCGCTATGCAGGTGCTACTTCCACCGAATTGTCCGCATAATCGTTTTCCTTTTGCTGTATTATTTAATCATAGTTGAATAGTAATCCGGCTCAGCATAATAGTTATGTATATTGACAAGAAAGCATGTTTTGATATTATTTTAGTAATTTTCGGGCTGGCCATATGGTCTTTGGTCCACCGTCGGGCGGGGATTTACCCCGCCATTTTTGTTTTTGAAGATATTCATTATAAGATTGAATATGAAATTGTTAATATCAGTTTTCAGATAAGAAAGATGTGATGATTAGCATGACATCAAAGCATCTTCGAATACTCTTTATTGGAAACAGTCATACATATATGAATGATCTTCCGGCTAAGGTGAAGGCCTTAGCCGTTGAAGACGGTTATTCATGTGATGTTACCATGCTGGCTCATGGAGGCTGGTATCTTTGTGAACACGTTAAAGAACCTCAGACACAATTCAATGTGATGTTTGGGAATTACGATTATATCGTGCTTCAGGAACACTCTCATCCGTTTGACCGTATAGACGATTACCGCTCGGCTGTTAAGACGATCTCATCCTGGGCAGATAATGCAGGCAGCAGGGTCGTTATCTATGGCACTTGGGCACGCAAGGATGACAGAGCATCCCAAGAATACATGAATAAGGTCAATCGTGACATTGCTGACAAGAACGGCGCGATCCTGGCGCCTGTAGGGGAGAGTTGGTGGGATCGTATCGATGCGAGACCTGATATCGAACTCTATGACGAAGACGGCGCCCATGCTTCGAGTGCCGGCACAGAATTTGCTGCCAATATCATATGGGTTTCTATAAGAAGTATTTCACCAAGCTGAACTTTTTAAGGAAAGTAAAGGTTAAGAAATAGAGACTGCAAAGTCTGAAATCGCAAAGTGGCTGCTGTTAGGCGGCCATTTTAACAACTAGACAAATATGGCGTACTGTGCTATAAATTTAATATAACTAGACATATTTGTCTAGCAACGCACTTCTGACTATGGAGAATACTATGAATCAGGAATATAGAATTTTATATGAGCGGTTGAAACAATACAGGATAAATTTCCCATTAACTCAAAATGAGCTGGCTGAGAAATCGGGTGTTTCTGTAAGAAGTATTTCGCGATTTGAGAATGGTGATGATATCAGTCTGTCCAAATTCATATGCATTCTTCGTGCGTTGGATCTTTCTGACAGGTTACTGGAGATAATACCTGATCAGAGCAAGAGACCTTCTTACTATCTTGAGCATGAGAAGAAGAGAAGCAGGGCTTCTGGTAAACACGGTAACAAATCTGACAAGGCTTTTGTTTGGGGTGAAGATAAATGATCGATACTGCTGAAGTGTTTCTCTGGGGGACCAGAATCGGAATAGTTCACCAGGATGAAGGAAAGTCATATATTTCTTTTGAATATGACAAGAACTTCATTAAAAGCGGGATTGAATTATCTCCTATCAGGATGCCGTTAAGCAGCAGGGTGTATTCATTTCCCGAATTGGCTGGAAGTGCATTTCACGGTGCTCCCGGTCTGGTTGCTGATTCACTGCCTGATAAATTCGGTAATCGTGTAATTGAACGTTGGCTGTCTGAACAAGGGCGTTCTTTGAGAGATTTCAATGTAATAGACAGACTTTGCTATACAGGACAAAGAGGAATGGGAGCATTGGAATATCATCCTGTTTCCGGTCCTGATAAAGCAGGCGTTGAAGATATTGATATTGCAAAGATGGTAAAGTTTGCTTCAGATATTCTGTCCGGTAAGAAGGAACAGCAAATAAGGTTAACTGACGATCCCGGTTACAGCCAGTTAATCAGACTTGGAACTTCTGCAGGCGGTGCCAGGGCAAAGGCGCTGATTGCCTGGAATGAAGAAAAGTGCCTGATAAAGAGCGGTCAGATCGATGCCGGAAATGGATACGAATATTGGCTTTTGAAGTTTGACGGAGTAAATAAGAACGGTGATCACGAACTTGAGGATGAAGTTGAGTATACAAGAATCGAGTATGCTTATTCATTAATGGCAAAGGATGCCGGTATTAATATGAGCGAATGCCGTCTTTTCGAAGAAAACGGACGCTATCATTTCATGACTAAACGTTTCGACCGTATTCAGAACCAAAAACTGCATATGCAGACTTTGGGAGCCTTGGCACACATAGATTATAATCTGCCCGGACAAACGGGATACGAAGAAGCTGCAGGTATAACCATGAAGCTTACAAATTCCGCAGCTGATGTATTAGAGCTTTACCGCAGGATGGTATTTAATGTGATCCTGGTCAATCAGGATGATCATGTCAAAAACTTTGCTTATTTGATGAATAAAAAAGGAGAGTGGAAACTGGCACCGGCTTATGATATGACGTTCTCTTATAACCCTGACAATACTTGGTTACGTGCTCATCAGATGAGGATCAATGGTAAGACTGATGAAATCACATATGATGATCTGATTGCATCAGGAAAAGCAATGGGATTAAGCAAAATAAAGTGTGACAAGATAATAAATCTGACTCAAAACATAGCTGATGAGATTTCCGATTATTTACAGAAGGTTGGAGTCTGCGACAAAACGATCAACATGTTGGAAGGTGTCATTAAGAACAGCACGTATAGAAGGAAGGGAAGTAAAGGTTGAAATGATCCGGATGGCTGCTTTCGCAGCCATTCTTATTTAGCAATTTTTGTTTAAATTTTTAATATACTATTTATATTTAAAATACAGAAGGTATAATCTCATTATGGGTAATTTTTCAGTTTGCTGATTATTCGTGGGGTGTATCTATATGCGTAACGCGTTCAGACTTTCCGTATTTTTTGTTGCAATAGTTGCTATTTTTGCATTTTTCCCTTCAAACAGGACTTCTGCTGCGGTCCTTTATAATGGAACCTTCCAAAACGGTTCTTTTTCCTGGACCTTGGACAACAGCGGGATCTTGACCATAACGGGTAACGGTCAGATCAATGATTTTGCAAATGCTGATGCGGTTCCCTGGGCTGCATATAAGTCTGAGATCTTAACTGTCGTATTAAACGGGGAGATAAATTCCATCGGAAGCAATGCCTTTAACGGTTGTTCTAAACTTCAGTCCATTAAGATGCCGACTGTTTATTTC
>JAIKYD010000082.1 GCA_024683485.1 Saccharofermentans sp.
GATGGTACTTATAATCGTATGTTTTCGAAAACTGATAACTAAATATTTGTTTGTTCTGCAGACCATTACTGATACAATCAATGCAAAAGATATGACTCAAATGCGGTTGCCCGCATAAATATGGAGGATAGTTTAATGCGATATATAAAGAGATATACAGCCCTGCTGATCTGCCTGCTTTTATCAATGCAGCTTATCGCATGCAATGTCAAGCCTTCTGAAACTTCTGATATTACTGAGGAGACTGAGACAACCGCTGTTACAACTGAATCCAGGGAGACTAAAGCATCAGAAACTTCTTCTGCTCCCCAATATACTGATGTAGCCATTATGTCCACGACCGATATGCACGGCAAATGCTGGGATGTTGATATTCTGACTGACGGCGCGCAGGATCACAATATGCTCAGAGTATCCTCAGCCGTAAACGAAGCAAGGACCGAGTTTGGCAAGGAAAACGTCATTCTCATTGATAACGGGGATCTTTTCCAGGGTACACCTGAGTCCCAGATACAGCTTTTCCAGTTCGGTTCAGGAGAATCCAAAGAACCGCCCGCAATGGCTCTGTGCCTCAAAGAGATCGGCTATGATGCTTTCTCACTTGGAAATCATGAATTCAATTACAGCTGGGACACTATGCAGAAGACATATAACTGGCTCGAAAACAACGGAGTCCCTGTTATTTCCTGTAATATCTGTTACGACGGAACCGACAATAAACACTCCGCCGGTGAGAACGTATTCACACCATACATAACTAAGACTATTAAGATTAACGGCAACGATCACAAGATCGGAATACTCGGGATTGAGAATTGCGATGTCCCCCGATGGGACCTTCCGGTCAATTATCCGGGGTTGGTTTTCGTGCATCCTGATAACACAGATTATTCACTTGCCAAAGAGGCTGAACGTTATATCACCCAGATGAAGCAGGAAGACTGCGAATTCATTATCGTAAGTTACCACGGTGGCGAGGGTTCCGCAGATAAGGCTCTCGAATTCGGCGAAAATACTGACAACCAGGGCGAAAGGATCGTCAAAGAGAACAAAGATATAGGTATTCTTATTAACGGACACGATCACACTACAGATTATTCGAATTCAACGATAAAAGATGCCGCAGGCAAGGATGTTCCGATCGTCAACGGCGGCGGCCAGGAAGTGACCAGAAGTGTGTTCCGGTTTTCTGAAGATGCTTCAGGCAAACTGACCTGGAAACTAATATCGACAAACAATCTGAGCCTTGACGATTATGAGGCTGACAATGCTTTGAAGCAAAAGATCGCTCCATATGCTGAGATTGCCGAAAATGAAGTCAGCAAGCCTGTCGGCAAAACATCAGGCACATGGGACGGCAACTCTGATTTTGTTCTCGGTTCAACAGATACTATCAATCTTGTCTGTGCAGCTATTAAAGATGAGACCACATTAAAAATCAAAGAAAAATATAAGAACCCTTCTGATGCAAAAAGAGGCCTTGATCATCTGGATGTTGACCTTGTAATGACCACCGCTATTGTAAAAGACGGCTATACAGTTCAGGCTGGAGACATCAATTACAAAGATATCTATATGATGTACAGATTTGCCAACAACGTCATTGTTTTGCCCATGACCGGCAAGGAAATCAAGGCTGTTATGGAAGAAAACGCTTCCGAGAGGCTCAGTGTTGAGATCGTTGACGGCAATCCCGTTTTCAGCCCGATAAACAGTTACTATACGAATATTATTTTCGGATGCCTGAACTTCAGATACGATATGGCTAAGCCCGCCGGAAGCCGCGTGATCATTGACGGTTTTGCCAACGGAAGAACTTTCCGCGATGACGACATTTATCTTGTCGCCGTCAACAATTACATAATCGGCAACGATAACTGCGGTCTTCGAAGTTACACTATTGAAGATTCCATCTGGAACCAGCTTGACGACGATAACAGCGGCATAGTTCAGGATCTCATTGCCGACTATATTATCTCAAGAACAAGCACCGGTGGCTCGGTCACCCCTAGCAGTTTCAACTGGCATTGGGAGATCACATATTCCGGCACTGATGCAGGCCCTACCCCTGATTCGAAAAACATTCTGGCCAAATACGAGAATGATCCCCAGGACGGCAAGAATTACATAATCTACCAGGAAAAGACCGGTATCTCTTTCTCTAACATACCATCAGCCACAGGCGGTTACTCAGGAATCGAGATACCTTTATCCGGAACTTACCTTACCGGAAAACTACCTGATGGAGCAATAGTATTCACGCTCTTCTATGATGAGAATATGAATTTCACGCTCCGCGACCAGAAAGGCAATTTCCTTGTCTCCTCTGCCGACGGAACTCTTATGTTTACCGACAGGCCTGTCGAAGACAGATATCAGTTCTGGCGCATGGAAAAAGTCGACGGTGGATGGATTATCGTCAATGTAGGAGCTTCAGGCAAACAGGCGATCGAATACGATGAAGGAACATTCAAAGCCAAGCCTTACAGCAATTTCAATACCGGCGCATTTGTATTTAACTTCTACGAGACCGGAACGATGGAAAGGTAAAATGGAATTATGTGATTTATATGAAAACACGGAATCAGAGCGTTCCGTGTTTTTCATTTTTTAACGAAAATGCCAATATCCAAAATAAGTAGCACCTGCAGGCAATGCCGTTAAGGATGCAAGCATTCTCAAGTATGTTCCGTTTGCAGCCTCGTTCTGAAGCAAAATAACTATCTGGAAAACTATTATAGCTTGTCGCATTTTTCACTGAATTCCGACAAAACCCTAAAGAAATCACTAAAGGATCTCCAAACTTGAACAGGATTTGTCGCATGATTTTGTAGAGCTTTGGAGATTGATTTCAGGAATCCTGTAAGATTTGTCGCTTTTTTCAGAAAAGTACGACAAACTATAATAGTTCAGCGGACTAACCAATCGAGTCCTTAGAATTCTCTTTTATTCTGCCAAACATCAAATAATTGGCGGAACAAAAACAGGCATCAATAATCACATCCAATAATTTGTAAGGAAATCACCTCAGGCATAATTCATCTTCTCTTATACGTTTTGCTGTAAACGATCATTATTGCAGCGATGCAAACAACCGCAAACAAGCCTACATAAAGGACTGATACTGCATTGCTAATTCCAGAACCGAAGAATCTTGCATTGAAGTTGAACGTGTCTTTGACAGAGCTTACAAACAGGCCGTTATCAAGGCCGCCAATCGATGAGTCGATCTTTTCGACGATTCCACTCAAAACCACAGTCCTGATAAGTGAGGTGATATGGCTTGCGGGGAAAAGATTACAGACGCTCTGAACACCTTCCGAGAACTGGGACAGCGGAATGTATGCACCGATAACAAATCCGGAAGCTGCAGAAATGATCCCGAAGAATGCTGTGCTTGATGCTGAAGAACGGAAGAAAAGCAGGATTATCATAAACAAAGCCGTTGATGATAACGAACCAAGCAGCATAAGTCCGTATGCAGCAAGGACTGAGGCAAAGCTTATATGCAGATCTCCCATAAAAGACAATACTGTAAGTCCTACCGTCAATATCGCAGATGTCATAATGAATGAAGATAATGATGATGCTGTGAAATATGAGAGGATTATCTTCCATCTCTTGAGCGGTGTTGCACAGATATCGTTATCAACGCCTGCTTCCCTGTCTTTTATTATCGTCTGAAGGCATGTGTAAGGGATGGTGATCATTGCTGATCCAAGTATGCCAGTCAGGAGGATCCCGTTAACAAACATATCGATATCCTTTGCAGCGATGATGTTCTCGAGCCCCCGCATTGTACCGGTCAAAGCATCAGCAAACGTGCCTTTCAGGAACAACAGATAAAGGACAAAAACTATTATCGATGTGAGCAGCGAGAACAATATTGCCAGCTTGTCCTTGAAATATATAAGAAGGTTTCTCCTTGTAAATCCCATAAAATCTTTCATGATACCAACTCCTTTCCGGTGAGGTTCAGGAACACATCATCCATCGTTCCCTTGATATATTCGTAATCTTTTATCTTTTCCCTGTTTTCGAAAATAAACTCCGTAAGATTCTCATCCGTCTCGATATTGTAGTGATCCGCATCATAAACAAAACTGTTGCTTATCCTGCTTATAAGTGCCTCAGAGTCTTCATTTCTTGCCGTGTACCAGACGAGACGCGAATGAGCGTAGCGGCTTTTTAGTTCTGCCGGTGTACCGCATGTAACTATCCTTCCGTTATCGAGAATGACCACATTATCAGCATCCCTTGTCTCTTCCATATAATGGGTGGTGAGAAAGATCGTCATACCGTGCTCTTTTCTAAGATAATTAATGTAATCCCAGACAAGTTTTCGTGATTTGGGATCAAGACCTGTTGTGGGCTCATCAAGGAACAGTATCCTCGGATTGTTGATGAGCGCACGCATGATATCAACACGTCTTCTCTGCCCGCCCGAAAGTTTCTCATATCTGCGGTCCCAGATATCCTTCATCTCAAATCTTTCAGAGAACGGTTCGAGCCTTTTCTCGACCTGCCTGCGTGATAACCCGTAGTACGAACCTCTTGTCAGCAGATTGTCTTTAACACTGAGCTTCTTATCAAGCACGGAATTCTGGAAAACGATCCCGTTGACTTTGCGTATCTCATCGTCCTCTTTTCCGAGCTCATGTCCGCAGATAAAAGCAGTTCCTGACGTCTTCTCGAGAACTGTCGTAAGCATATTGATCGTCGTTGACTTTCCTGCACCGTTCTCACCCAGGAACGCAAACATCTCCCCTTCTTCCACATCGAATGAGATACCGTTAACAGCGGTATGCTCTTTGTACTTTTTCGTTAGGTTTTTAACTTCTATGATCTTCATGTTCATTCCTCCTTGCAAGGTCAAGATAACCTATCTCAGAACTTTCGAAAACATCAACTCTACCAAGTTGCTAAAAAGGTTTACCAAGTTGCAAAATGAGGCCTTAATATCCTTAGATGACAAAAGCAGCATAAATCTGTAATATATAGAAATTCTGTAAATCATCAGTACTGATTTACCGTAATATGTATAACTTGAGGGTAATCCGTGTCAGTTAAGCTCATCAATAAAAGCAGCATGAAAATGCTTGACCGTAAGATGTTTTATGCATCTTTGGTCCTAGCATTATACAATTTTGTCATTACCCTGCTGATGTATCTTGATGTGGTGCCGAACAATTTTCTTACATTCTATACATGGCCTTTATCGATTACACTCCTGATCATTGCATTCAGGAAAACAGATAGAACAATCTTCAGGAAGTTCACGGTTAAAGACCCGTTATTAATTGCGCTAGCAATAGTAACTGTTGTGTATTTTGTCTCGCATCTTTATAATTTCACGAATGCTCCCTGGAATGCATACGGTTTATTTGATGACGCTGCATGGGATATTTTCGATGCAAGAAAAATGTGTTATACAAGCGACCGTTTTGAATTGATCTTTTGGGATGCGAATATAGGCATTATCAGCCGCGAACTGATTTTCCATTACTATATTTCAATTCTGTTCAGACTGTTCGGCTATAATCTCGTGGTCTTTAATATCGGATTAATGCTGCTGGGATTCATAACTGTTTTATTTACAACTTTGACAGCTTATGAATTCAAGAAAGATCCGGTTTTCGCATGCGCGGCCGGATTATTCCTGAATTTCTATCCGCTTCACTTTACGCAGGTGTTTATGGGGCACAGATATGCAATTTGCGGACCGCTGTTAATGGCTTCTTTCTATTTTATCGTCCGGGCATTTAAAAAGAACAAATTCCGCAGTGCTGTCCTGGGCGGTATATTTGCAGGACTTGCAATGGGAAGCGCGATAATGGGCAAGCAATATATATACGGACTTATAGCGAGCGGTGTGCTTATTCTAATACATCTGGTTTTCAAGAATAAAACTATGATTAAAGAGTTTATTTCGCTGACGCTGCTGGTTTTATCGGGTTTTGCTGCCGCAACCACACATCTGTTTGCTTATATATTTACACACTGGGAACTGTATGGTTACAGGGAGTCTTCTATAACAAAGGATTTTCTCGAGAACCTCAAAAACGAGGGATTTAAGGTCATTGCAGGGAATCTAAAAGACCTGTATGAAGTTCTGTTCAGCAAATCAAGCGCTTTAAGGCAATTCTCGAGTGATTGTGCAGTCCTGAGATGGGAAATGGTATTTTTGCTTGTTATAGGAATCGTTGTTCTGTTGGCCCGCAGAAATATATCTCCGGTAATTCTCGCTGCCATTCCTTTCGCAGGATGCATTATAACGAGAACATATGATTTCAGGATACTAATTGCAGCTCCGTTCCTTTGCTACATTATGTGCGAAGGCGGTTTCACATTAGTAAAGTTTATTTTCGAAAAGCTGAAAATGTCCAAGAATATCCATAAATACGTTGCTTCCGGGCTTCTTCTGGTAATTACGATTCCACATTTCAGTTACTTAAAGAAGTTGGCTGATAATCCGAATTCACAATATCATCTTCCGCATTATTCAGTGGCAGCATCAAGATATATGTCTGACCTTGCTATAGGTTCAGAAGATCCAAATATCGAGATGAAGAGTGATGAATTCAACCGCGCAAATACAAACGACAGATACGATCTTCTGGCATGTGTAGAGAACACATTTGCTCACGTCCATGCATTCATCGGCGGAGAATATTCCAGGCAGATACTTTCGCTTTGCGGTGATTTTCCCTACACTTCAAGAACTGAAAAGGATATGCGTCCGGTTGTAAGCGAGGCTATCCAAAACTATCAGATCAATAATAAAGATCTTATGCTTGCATTTGAGATGGGCGGCCAGGTCGAAAACATTGTCAACGATCTTATTGATACCGGTCTTTGTGATGTTTCCTATGATGAATTCAACATCGACGGCAATGAGATCAGATTTTGCAAACTCTATATAACCAATGACAATATTGCACTGTTTAAAGAAGCGTCCATCAATATTGCGCCTGTTGAGTCCGAATGATAAGTCATATTCAACTTACTCTTCGTCTCTGATATCATCCAGAGCCTTGTTGATCTGCTTGTCATCACGCTTGTAGAACCACAATGATACAAGCCATACAAAGATATAAACCATAAAGTAGATGACAGTCACCATGATGAAGCCGCTAAGCTGCATATACCATTTGAATATCCAGCCTAAAGCAATGACAATGGCATATAGACCTATGCAGTGAAGCACGAGCCGCAGTATGAACCTGGACTTGCACAGATGTTCGTTATCTGTCAGCCAGATAATCGTAGGAATAGAACATAAAGCTCCTGTAAGCAAAACAGATAATAACTGAAGCCACGAAAGATTGAACGATGCTAAATCATCGCCAAAGAAAAGACTGTAGACCAAGCCTTCGATCATTATTCCAACGAAGACCGCAAATGATATCATCATGGTCTGTTCAAGCCAAAGCTTCAGTTTGCTCATGATATTCCAAGCCTCCTCTTTACTTCCTTCACATAGCCTCTTGAGATGACTACCACCTCGTCATTTAAGAGCGTCGCATCTATCCTTCCGCTGATCTGCGATCTGACATTACGGATCTTCTTAAGGTTGATTATCATCGACTTGGAGCAACGCATAAAATATCCGCCAAGCATTACTTCAAGCTCATAAAGCCGGTATTTTGTGTCATAACAACCCTGTTTTGTATAAACAAAGGTCTTCTTGTCAACGGATTCGATATAGTAAACCGCAGAAGCCTTGATGATATAGACCTTGCCATCCTTGCTGACAGCGAAGCTTTTAGAATCGCCTTCAAGAAGCTCGATTGCACCGCTGATCTCATCAGTAACCTCGACCGCCTTTATGACGGCCTGTTCCTCTTCTTTGGTGTTTACCTTTTCGATCAG
>JAIKYD010000125.1 GCA_024683485.1 Saccharofermentans sp.
TGATTAAACCTTCGAAATTGCGTTGAACTTACATGTGCTGATGCACGCACCGCACTTAACGCACTTATCAGCGTCAATTGCCATGGATGCGAGCTTGTGTCCTTCTGCAACGTAATCTGTACGTGTGATGCAGCTTGCAGGACATCCCTTAGCGCACATACCGCAGCCGATACACTTATCAGCGTCGATCTTGTAAGACATAAGGTTCTTGCATACGTGAGCAGGGCACTTCTTGTCAACGATGTGAGCGAGGTACTCGTCACGGAAGTGAGCAAGAGTAGAATTTACAGGGTTGGATGCTGTCTGGCCCAAAGCGCAGAGGGAGTTAGCCTTGATGGTCTGGCTCAGTTCTTCGAGCTCATCAAGATCCTTCATTGTGCCCTTACCCTCAGTGATTCTTGTGAGGATCTCGAGCATTCTCTTTGTACCGATACGGCAAGGTGTGCACTTACCGCAGGACTCGTCGCAGATGAATTCAAGATAGAACTTAGCAACGTCAACCATACAGTTGTCTTCGTCCATTACGATAGCACCGCCTGAACCCATCATGGATCCCTTAGCTACGAGGTTATCGAAATCAATTGGCTCGTCGAGGTACTCAGCTGTCAAGCATCCGCCGGAAGGACCACCTGTCTGGATAGCCTTGAACTGCTTGCCATCCGGGATTCCGCCGCCGATGTCATAGATGAGCTCTCTGAGTGTTGTACCCATAGGTACTTCTACGAGACCAACGTTGTTAACCTTACCGCCCAAAGCGAATACCTTAGTACCCTTGGACTTCTCTGTACCAACAGATGCGAAGTTAGCAGCGCCTTCTCTGAGGATGTAAGGAACGCAAGCGAGTGTCTCTACGTTGTTAACGCATGTCGGCTTGCCCCAGAGACCCTTGATAGCCGGGAACGGCGGCCTCGGACGAGGCATACCACGCTTACCTTCGATTGAGTTAAGGAGAGCTGTCTCCTCACCGCAAACGAATGCGCCGGCACCGAGTCTGATCTGGCAATCGAAGCTGAAGTCTGAACCAAGGATGTTCTTTCCGAGGAGACCTTCTGCCTTTGCCTGCTCGATAGCGATTCTAAGTCTCTTAACTGCGATAGGATACTCGGCACGTACGTAGAAGTAACCTTCTGAAGCGCCGAAAGCATAACCTGCGATCATCATACCTTCGATAACTGCGAGAGGATTTCCCTCGAGGATGGAACGATCCATGAATGCACCCGGGTCGCCCTCGTCGCCGTTACATACAACGTACTTCTGATCAGCTTCTACATTTAATGCGAACTGCCACTTTCTTCCTGTGGGGAATCCGCCGCCGCCACGGCCACGAAGTCCGGAAGCCAAAACTTCATCGATAACTTCCTGCTGTGTCATTGTGAGCGCACGCTTAATTCCCTGGAAAGCGCCGTTGCCGATAGCTTCATTAATATCTTCAGGATTGATAACGCCGCAGCCGTTGAGAGCTACACGTCTCTGCTTCTTATAGAAGAGAATATCCTCCTGCTTTGTAACCTTCTCGTTTGTCTTAGGGTCAACATAGAGAAGTCTGTCTACGATCTCACCGCCGATGAGGTCCTTTTCAACGATCTCATCAACATCTTCGATCTTAACCATCTTGTAAAGAGTATCCTCAGGATAGATCTTTACGAAAGGTCCCTGTGAGCAGAAACCGAAGCAGCCAACCTGGTTAACTGTAGCCTTATCTTCGATTCCCTTTTCTTTAATAAGAGCGTTAAATCTCTCCATGATCTCTGTGGAGTGAGCTGAAAGGCATCCTGTACCACCGCAAAGAACGATGTGGCGCTTGCCGTCTCCACCCTTGATCTTGTCGTCGAGGCTCTTTGAGAGAGCTTCAAATCTCTCGTTAAGGTCAGTTACTGTGCTAATCATGCCTTTGCTGCCTCCTCTTTCAATGCATTAATGATTCCCGGAACCTGGTCAACCTTAACCTTAGGGTAAACCTGACCATTGATGCTTACTGCGGGTGCGATACCGCATGCACCGATGCAGCGGAGAGCGTCCAATGTGAAGAGACCGTCTTCGCTTGTCTGACCGGGCTTGATGTTCAGAATCTCAGAGAACTTATCGATAACGTTCTGTGCGCCCTTAACGTAGCACGCAGTTCCGAGACAGCAACCGACAACGTACTTTCCCTTCGGAGTAAGAGAAAAGAATGAGTAGAATGTAACAACTCCATAGATCTCTGCAACCGAAATGCCTGTTTCCTTAGATACCACTTCCTGGACTTCGAGCGGAATGTATCCGTACTCATTCTGAATGTCACTCAGGATCATCATCAGGGGAGTCTTGTCATCCTTGTGACGTTGACATATCTCCGTGATCTGAGCGACAGCAGCTTCTTGTAATTTAGCCATAAAAAACCTCCTGCCTCTTTTGGGAATATTCCAGACTCAACTATTTTACTTTGCAAGGCGACAGTTAGTAAAGACTAACTGCCGCCCAAAATCAGACATTATGTATCAAAAGTGTAAATTGTCTTAACGCTATTTGAGGAAGTGCGGATTGCGCCAGTTTTCCTCAAGAAATCTTTATTCTTCCTCAACATTGCTTGCTGCGATTACCTTGTCAGCGACTTCCGGAGGTGCTGCCTCGTAGCGGACGTGAGACATGGCAAACCAGCCTCTTCCCTGTGTCATTGATTTAAGATCCGTAGCATATTCGAGCATCTCAGCTGTAGGAACTTCTGCATTAACAACCGAGCCCAATTCGTCAGCATCGATACCCATGATGCGGCCGCGTCTCTTATTGAGGTCGCCCATAATATCACCCTGCTTATCCTCAGGGATATGAACCTCAACCTTACTGATGGGTTCGAGAAGAACCGGGTTGGCAGCAGCCATGCCTGCCTTGAATGCAAGGTTTGCAGCAATCTTGAATGCCATTTCCGAAGAGTCAACATCGTGGTAGGAACCATCGACCAATGTAGCCTTGAGGTTAACTACAGGATAGCCTGCGAGGATACCCTTCTTGACTGATTCCTGCAATCCCTTCTCGACTGCCGGGAAGAAGTTCTTAGGTACGGCACCTCCGAATACCTTCTCTTCAAATACAAGATCCTCAGTCTCTGCGTTCGGTTCGAACTCGATCCAAACATCGCCATACTGGCCGTGACCGCCTGACTGCTTCTTGTGCTTACCCTGAACCTTTACCTTCTTGCGGATAGCTTCACGGTAAGGAACCTTGGGCTCGCCCAGTTCGCAGTCAACATTGTACTTATTCTTGAGCTGGCTTACGAGAACCTTGAGCTGCATATCACCGATACCCGAGAGCACCATCTGCTTGGTCTCAGGATTGGTCTCAACAGTAAAGCAATGATCCTCATCAGCAAGCTTTGTAAGACCTGTAATGATCTTGTCTTCATCACCCTTCTTGGTAGGAACAATGGACTTGGAAAGACAAGGCTGTGGGAACTTGATCTTTGGAAGTTCGATGATACGTGCACGGTCACAGATCGTGTCGTTGGTATCTGTATTGGAAAGTTTGGATGCAGCGCCGATATCACCTGCAGTGATGCAGTCTGTTGTAATCTGTTCCTTACCCTTAAGGAAGAACAGACCACCGATTCTCTCATCTTTTCCCTTGGTGGCATTATAAACTGTGGAGTTTGCGCGGAGTGTTCCGGCATTAACCTTGAAGATACTGATCTTTCCAACGAACGGGTCAGAGATCGTCTTGAAGCAGAATGCTGCAAGCGGATCATCAATAGAGCAGGAGATCATCTGTGTGCTGCCATCAGGAAGAGTTGCTTCCAGCGCAGGCTTCTTGCCTGCCGGAGGTGTATCCTTGGAGATGCAGTTGAGCAGGAAGTCGATACCCCAGTTCATATAAGCGGAACCGCAGTAGATCGGGTGAAGTTTTCCTTCACGGAAACCTGCATGTACACCATGACGGAATTCATCCTCAGTGAATTTCTCTCCGGCGAAGAACTTCTCCATGAGAGCATCATCAGCTTCGGCAACAACTTCGTTAACTTTCTCCTGAAGTTCGTCAACTCTGTCGTTGTATTGCTCAGGAAGCGGATATTCTATAAACTTGCCGGTAGCCTTATCAATAGAGAAAGCCTTGCGGTTCATAACATCGACAATACCTGTCATCTTGCCGTCTTCCATAATAGGGAAAGAAAGCGGAATGACTGATGAACCGTAACGCTCCATCATACGTTCAGCAACTGCCTCAAAATCAGCATTAGGCTCGTCCATTCTGTTCATAAAGAAAAGGAAAGGAACGTTCTTGCCGTTCAAAAGTCTGATAGCCTTCTCGGAACCTACGGATGTACCGCCCTTGGCTGAGATCATGATAACGCCGGAGTCGGCAATCCTTATTCCGCTCATCTCCTCACCAAGGAAGTCAAAGTCACCTGGAGTGTCAATAATATTGATCTTACTGCCTTTATATTCACAGCAGGCTACTGAAAGACCTACTGACATCTGTCTCTTGATCTCCTCAGGATCGTAGTCGAGCGTAGTATTCCCGTCATTAATGCGGCCCTGACGGTTAATAGCTTTGGTGTAATAAAGTATAGCCTCAGCTAATGTCGTCTTGCCGGAACCTACGTGGCCGAACAACGCGATGTTGCGAATCTTGTCTGCGGAATAATTTTCCATCAGTCATTTCCTCCTTCGAAGTCTAAAATTCAAAATACTTTCCTATTATATAAGATTCGGTATGCCAATTCCACAAAAAAATATCAGGCACGAAAACTTTTTTTGTGCATAATAATTTCCGATCTGAAGCCAACGATCACAGCAAATACAATTGCTTTTTCCATCTCCTGAAGCAGTATAAAAGCCCGGGTATTTGTTTTCGCGAACAGCAAAAAAGAAGCCGTCCCATTAATCCGGGACGGCTCTTCATAATTCAATTTTTTGCTTTTAGACTTATTTTATAGGTCTTCCGAAAATAAGCACCAATCTGTCTTCCTTCGAATTGAAAGGATTTGCAGCCAGCGAGGACAGTGAAGTTGTCTCAGATCCACCCCCCATGGAAGACATAAGCTTTCCGCCGTCATCATCGATTACAGAGATAAGATTCCAACCTTCACCGGACTTTTTCTTAAGCAGTTTTGCAAGAGCTTCAACGTTTACTTCAGCAGACTTGTTGTGCTCAACTGTCTCGACAGAGTATTCCATCGGTCCGCCTGCGCTTCCGCCGCCTGATCTGACCTTCTTCTCCAGCTCTGCAACCGCATTATCAAGCGAAGCAAGCTTCTTCTCCAACTCTGCCTTCTCCATCTCTTTCTCCTTGATCTTTTCTTCTAATTCCGCAATCTGATCGAGCATCTTACCCTTCTCGCTCTCGCTTAGCGCTGCCTGTTTAAGGAATACAGACTGCTTCTCTGCATTCAATACGATCTCCTGGGCTGCAGCCTCAGCAAGAACAGTTGCATTCTTGGAATCTGCAATGATCTCCTTGGCCTCCTTAAGTTCAGCCTGGAGTCCCTTGATCTGATCCTGGATTTCTTCAGACTGCTGCTGATAATCATTAAATTCCTTCTCAGCCTGATTCTTTCTCTCTTCAGATTCTTCAAGTTCTTTCCTGGCTTCTTTAAGAGTATCATCAAGATCCTTGCGTCTCTGCTTGGAGTCCTTCTCAAAACTGTCTATCTCGGCGCTCAACTCATCGCGTCTGGTCATGGCTTCCTCTGCCTCGGCCATTACGATCTTCGCTTTCTCAGTCATAGCATCAAGTTCAGCCTGAGCCTGCTTATTACGCTCTTCAAGCTGAATGATTATCTGATCTCTCTCAGCCTGTGCTTCAGCAATGAGCTTTTCCTTCTCGGCATTCGCAATATCCCTGTCGCGCTCGGCATCAGCCTTCATCTTGAGAACTTCAGCTGCCTGTTTCTCAGATAACTTCTTATTCTCCTCTGCAATCCTGACCTTTTCCTTCTCGAAGTCATCATTGAGTTTGACTATCTTGTCCTCACAGGCCTTGATCTCTTTCTCTTTCTCAGACTTTATCTTATCGGCATTGTCCATCATGTTCTGGACTTCTTTTGCCTGAGCGATCAATTCAT
Source organism: Saccharofermentans sp. (assembly GCA_024683485.1). Taxonomy (GTDB): domain Bacteria; phylum Bacillota; class Clostridia; order Saccharofermentanales; family Saccharofermentanaceae; genus Saccharofermentans. Next base: position 6,035 of record JAIKYD010000125.1, read on the forward strand.
CTCTCTTCGCAAGAGCCTCGGCATATTCCTTCTCGACCTGTGCAGCGAGCTGCTCTGTCTGCTTCTGGGTCTCTTCGTAGATCTTCTCCTGCTCGATCCTAGCAGCAGCGATAAGATCATCGTGTTCTTTCTGAGACTTCTTCTTCGCCTCAGACATCATATCGTTAGCTTCCTTGCGGAGAACATCTCTCTTATCACGTGCCTCGATTACTTCATTACGGAGAGACTCGACCGATTTCTCCAAAGCCTCCTGCTCAGCAATCTTCTTCTTCTGGAAGGTGGTAAATTCCTTATCGAGCTTATTCTTCTCATTCTCGAACTGCTCATGCATGGCATCGTAATCGCGCTTAAGCTTATCCATAGCTTCAAGGATTCTCTTCTCTTCCTCGGAACGCTTGGCTTCAGCACGGGCTATATTCTCTGCCTGCTTCTGATCGAGTATTCTCTTCGCTTCAGCAGCAGCCTCATCATTATTTCCCTGGGAAGCCTTCTGAAAATCGTATTTGCACATGGAGCAGCGAGCAACATTGTCGCCCATCATTACGCCGCAGACCGGACATCTCTTCATACGTTGGTTCTCCTAAAACGCACGCGAACATACGCGCGCAAAATATCATGCGCCTATTATATACCAGCGCGCTTGTAAATATTAAGTTTTCTTAAGCAAATTTTATAAATTTTTAGTTAATTTTGGGATAGACCCTGATTTTACAGTCTTCTTTTTTGTATGCGTTGTCATATTTGTACTCCTGTTGGTCATAAATATAATTAGTTAATTAATGAGTATGGAGGGGCAAATGCACCGTTTTATTACAAGAGCTGTTCTTGCCGCAACTGTTGCAGGTCTGATGATCTCAAATCTTGCGGGATGCACAAAAAAGCCGGCTGGTTCCAACAGCAATGCTGTAGTCGGAATAACACAGGAACCGGGTATCTTCGATCCGCACACTGTTGTCGCTGCAGGTGACGAAGAGATCATCTTTAATATCTATGAGGGGCTTTACAAATTCGATTACGAAGGTAATCTTAACCCTTGTCTTGCTACTGATGTCGAGATATCAGACGATGCATCTGTTTACACATTCACGATCAGGGAAGGTGTTAAATTCCATGACGGTTCCTCCCTCGATCCTATTGATGTTGTATATTCGCTCAAGCGTGCGGCAGGTCTTATCGAAGGTCAGGACGGTGTTGCACTTGTACAGGAACTTGATCCTATCAAAGACGTTGAGGTCACCTCAGACGGACGTGTTCAGGTCACACTTGAATATGGCAACAGCGAATTGCTCAGTTATTTCACAACAGGCATCATTCCTGAAGGCTATGATAATTGCCAGAAAGCTCCTGTCGGAACAGGTCCTTTCAAGTTCGACTCTTATATTCCGGGACAATCCGTTATCCTTGTTAAGAACGACAACTACTGGCAGAAGGGACTTCCTTATCTTGATAAAGTTACTTTCAAGGTCTGTGCCGACATGGATGCCGGAATCACCGAGCTTGCCAACGGAAGCATTGATATATTCCCCTATCTGACTCCTGACCGCTCAAACCAGCTAGATCCCGCAAAATATAACATTCTGTCAAACGGTTCAAATATGGTTCAGATCTTTGCACTCAATAATGATGTTAAGCCGCTTAACGATCTGAGAGTCCGTCAGGCCATCAACTATGCGGTCAACAGGAAGGATATTATTTCCGTAACCATGGACGGCGAGAGTGCTGAACTTACCACCGCCATGAGTCCTGCCATGGGGAGTTATTACGATACTTCACTCGACGGAACATTCGACCAGGATCTAGAGAAAGCAAGATCTCTTATGGCAGATGCCGGATATGCGAACGGTTTTGACATCACATGCACAGTTCCCTCATCCTATCTGATCCATGTTAATACTGCCGTTGAACTTGCTTCAGAACTTAAGGCAATCGGCATTAATCTTGAGATCAAACAGGTAGACTGGGCAACATGGCTTGACGTTGTATATAAGGGCCGTCAGTATGAGACTACTGTTATCGCGCTAACAAGTGACTACGCACCTTATGATGTTCTCGAGCGTTATCAGTCAACTTCTGACGGTAACTTCATCAATTATTCAAATGCTGAAGTGGACAGACTGATGCAGGAGATCCCCACCACCTCAGAGGTTGCAAAGCGCAAAGAACTCTATCATCAGGTCCTGGGCATCCTCACTGCTGATGCATGTTCTGTCTATATTCAGGATCCTAATACGATTACTGCTGTATCAACAAGGCTTGAAGGTTACCACGTCTATCCGATGTATGTTCAGGATATGTCGCAGGTAAAGCTGGTCTCAAACTGACAGGTATTCGGGTTTTTATATATTCAGGGCTGTCTCATTACTGTTTGAGGCAGCCTTTATTCTCGAAAACACATCATTATGCGAACAACTTGAAAAACATATATAATAGATTTTTATTTATTTGAAAGAAAAGGTGAACGGGATTTGCAAAGCAAGGCCGGCTATCTGATTGGAAAACTGATAGAGCTTATATTGACACTGCTTCTGGTGTCATTACTTGTTTTCGCGGCTTTTTCCGTAATTCCAGGTGATACCGCCAGGATAATGCTTGGGCCTGATGCTTCGGAAGCCCAGGTTGCAGTCCTCAGGACACAGTTGGGTCTTGATAAACCTCTCTTTGTCCGTTATGGTTCATGGCTCCTTGGCCTGTTTACTTTCAATCCAGGAACATCCTATGCATATAATATGAGCGTAGCGGAACTGATCGGACAAAGACTGCCCGTAACTCTGGGCATGAGTATTATCGCTATGGTCATGGTAATCATCATTTCTTATCCGCTGGCCGTATTAAGTGCAAGAAAACCCGGCCGTCTCGGTGACCAGATATGCTCCGTAACAGGTCATATTCTCTTTGCTATTCCTCCATATGTCGCTTCACTTCTTCTGATACTTCTGGCAGGTTCACTGTTCTCACTTCTGACGGTCGGCACATATGTAAGTCCCTCTGATGATTTCTTAGGCTATGTGGGATGTCTTCTGCTGCCGTCTTTTGCAATTGCTCTTCCAAAGATCGCCATGAGTTTCAAGTTTTTGCGTTCTTCCATAATCGAGCAAAGGACCTCAGATTATGTCCGAACATCAAAGAGTCATGGATTATCCAACATGAAGATACTCATCCGGCATGTTCTTCCAAATTCCAACGTTTCATCTATAACGGTCATTTCGATCATACTTTCTGACATCCTTGGCGGAAGCCTCATCGTCGAGCAGGTCTTTAACCTGCCGGGACTGGGGCGTCTTCTTCTGTCAGCGATATCACGCCGTGATTTTCCGCTTCTGTCAGGTATAGTCTTTTATCTTGCGTTTATTACAGTCCTTCTGTATTTCCTCTCCGACATTGCAGCAAGCCTCGCTGATCCGAGGATCAGATTGAAATAGGAGAACATATGGCAAAGGATACACGGAAACATACATCATACAGATCTCCAGAAGCTTCCGCTTTCTACATTGCGGGAACGGTTTTACTTGGGATCGTTGTTGCAGCATTCGTCATATCTTTGTTCTGGACGCCCTATGCACCTGATGCCACAGATGCGGCATCCAAATTAATGGCTCCAAGCGCGGCACATCCTTTTGGGACCGATAATTTCGGAAGGGATGTCCTTTCCCGCGTAATGTCTGCTTCGAAATACACGATATTCATTTCTGCTGCCGGAGTGGCTATTGCACTTGTGCTTGGAACTGTTTCCGGAATTCCTGCTGGTTATTTCGGCGGATTTGCGGACAGGGGAATTATGCTTTTGGGCAACAGCATAATGTGCTTTCCGGGAATCCTGCTTGCTCTTGTCGCGGTAGCCGTCTTCGGGGCTTCTGTGACAAATGTCATTTGGGCATTAGGTCTGGTCTTCGCACCGACTTTTGCGAGGGTCTGCAGATCCGGAACCATGGAGATAAAGGAATTGGATTATATAACGCACGCGCGTGTGATGGGCATTAAGCCTGTCCGTATAATGACACTGCACATCTTCCCCAACCTCATATCGCAGCTTCTGCCCGCAATAGTAATAGGATTGGCCAACATGACATTGTTTGAATCCGGTATGAGTTATTTGGGACTTGGCGTACAGCCGCCGGATGCTTCTTATGGAAAGATGCTCTCAGATGCACAGGCATATATCCGCGTGGCACCCTGGCTCATAGTATTCCCTGCCCTGATGCTGGTGTTCTATATCCTGGGCCTTTATTTCATTTCAGAGGGACTCCGTGTCACACTCTCGAAAGGAGGTAAATGATGCCCCGCCACATTCATATTGTAAAAGTACATCATTTAACACTATCCTTCCCGACACGCAAAGACCCAAACCCCAAACCTGTTTTGGATGACATTGATTTTGGTATAAGGGATGGCGAGATCTTAGGTCTTATCGGCAACTCGGGCTGCGGCAAGACCATGACCTCCCTGGCCATAGCAGGTCTGCTTCCCGAAGCCGCCTCTATCACATCAGGTTCGATCAAGTTCGCCGGAAAGGATCTTCTTGAGATTGATCCCAAAACACGCCGTGCCATGCTCGGAAAAGATATCAGTATGATATTCCAGGAGCCTTCGACCGCGTTAGATCCCCTCATGACCTGCGGAAAGCAGCTGGAGGAGGTTCTCACCGCCCACAGGGATTCCGCGAAGGCACCTGATGAACGCCGCCGGATGATAATTGAAATGCTGGAGACAGTCGGTTTTGCTAATCCGGAAGAGATCATGGGACGGTATCCGCACCAACTTTCCGGTGGCCAGCGTCAGAGGGTCCTTATTGCCGGAGCGGCACTTCTTAAACCGCGTCTTCTCATCTGCGATGAACCGACATCTTCACTAGATACAGTAACTACGGTATCAATACTTGCGCTTCTCAAAGACCTTTGTCTAAAACTTCACATAACGATCCTTTTTATCTCTCATGATCTGTCCGCAGTTAGAGGTTTCTGTGACCGCGTTATGGTCATGAAAGACGGAAAGATAATTGACAGGGATACTGCATCAGAGCTCCTCAGTAACCCGCGGAATACTTATACTGCGGAGCTTTTGACTAATGCCAGGCTCGATACAAGAACGCTCGGCTTTGAACCTGCAGTTGTTGACTATTCAAAGAGTCCCGTCCTTACAGCAAAAGATATTACAGCCGGCTATGGAAGATCTTTATTTGAGCGCATCAGGAACAAGGCCTCTTCTGAAGCTAAAACAGATAACAATATCCTTCACGATGTATCGCTCGAAGTCTTTCCAAATGAGATACTGGGTCTAATAGGCGGTTCAGGAAGCGGCAAGACCACACTCATAAGATCTCTGTTGGGTCTTCTCCCTCATTCAGGCTCGGTAAGAATTAAGAGCGAGAGCACCGGCGCGATTTTCCAGGATCCCGTATCCTGCCTTAATCCCGCTCATACGGTAAAATGGCACATGTCAGAAGCAATCAAAGCATCCGGCAAAGCCAGGATAATCGCAGGCTCAGGTACCAAAGAGGAACGACGTGCAAGGACTCTTGCCAGGATAACCGCTATACTTGAAGAATGCGGGCTTGGCGAGGAATATCTTCCCCGCCATCCAAGGGAACTCTCGGGCGGACAACGTCAGCGTGTTGCCATTGCAATGTGTCTTATTCAGGAACCTGCACTTATTATTGCAGATGAGCCCTTCTCTTCACTTGATGCAAGTTCTTCAGCCGAGCTGCTGAAACTCATGACAGACATCAACAGGGAACTCCATACAGCATTCCTTCTCATTACTCACAATATTCACATAGTAAGGCAGATCTGTCCCCGCGTCATTGTAATGGACAGCGGCAGGATCGTTGAAGAAGGCACAACAACTGATGTGCTGACCAATCCAAAATCAGGATGCACAGCAGCCCTGCTTGAAGCGGAAAGACAGATACACGGCTTATGAGATTCATGTATCCATTTTATTCTGAATTGATCAGTCGTTTATTATTCCCGAAAAAACAAAGTCAGACAATTTCCTGAAACTAAGAAAGGCTGCTCCGCAGAGCAGCCCATCTCAAGGGTGATCTATATAAAGTGTTGTCACTTTGATATATTACGATTATATTGTACCCTCTCAACCGCAATATATCTTTGCGTAACTGAATATAATTTTTTATGTTTTTGTGAACTGTGATACTAAATTAGGAAACTAATCATTATCGATACAATTGATATATATATAACCATCCAACTGAAAACTACACAAAAGAAATGAGACGCTTCGTATTGAAGCGCCCCATTCTTTTATGATTCCCAAAAATTATTTTAAAGTGAAATTATACTTATTTGCCAAACCACTCAGGTCAGATTTTTGAAGACCATTAATCCATACGTCTTTCTTACCTCCGTATCCATTCCATGCTTCATAGCCTGTCCCGGCAAAAACTACATAACAATTGGAACTGTCAATATATATAGAATATTTTCCATCAGCTCCCTTTTTAATTTTACAAGACCCGACGTTGTTAGAATTATTTTGCAATTTTATAGTTGTTGAACCATCCGAATTAGACTCACATTCTAAAACGCCCGCTGTACCAGAATTTTGAACTACAGTTGTACCAGAAGCAACATCGGAAGTAAAAGACCCTGGACCACCGCTTTCTCCACCTGATCCGCCGGAACCAGATCCACCACCTGAACTACCATGTTTCCACTCATTCCAAGCTACAGCAAAAGTCTTTCCATCATAACCGCCTTCAGGGGCATTCCAATAATACTGACCATTATTGCTTTCATAGTCAATACCATAATGCTCGAGGAATTCCTTGAGTTTGTTACTCTGTGCAGCATGAGTATTTAAATTAGGAGTAGTGCTTTCTTCACCGGAGCCAGATTCACCAGAACCTGATCCGCCAGAGGCTGATTCACCAGAACCACCAGCAGAAGAACCACCAGCAGAAGAACCACCGGCAGAAGAACCACCGGCAGAGGAACCGCCGCCTTCTTCATCATCGTCTTCATCCGAATCACTTTCTCCACCGGAACCACTGGCACCTGCAGAAGCAGCAGACTCTTCTTCATCATTAAAATCTTCAGGATTTACAGAGAGATCCCTGACCTGTTCCCACGCACTCTCTTCAAAGTGGTAACCATTATTCTCGGAAAGATAATCCGCATTCTGGTTTGCTCTGTCCAAACTCTCACTGACACCGGCAATTCCCGCTACTGAGAGAATGATGACTATGCCAATAACAATTACGATTTCAACAAGAGTAAAACCCTTCTTGTTCCGATTAAATTTTTTCATACAAATCACACTCCAAAATAAAATACCTTATGTGACGCTTAAATTATAATGTACCAGGCAAGGTAATTTCAATAGCAAAATCGTATTTTTTGAAGCCATTTTTAACAAAATGTGAATTAATTGTTAAAAATTGATCTGGCTGATAATCTTTTTTGCTTCGCAAATTAAAGAATCCTTAGTGTTGGTGCATCGCTCTTCAATATAACAGTTAAAGACTTCTGTCAGGACTCTGCCGACTTCCGGTCCCTCCTTAGCTCCCAAAGCCATTATGTCTTTTCCGTCTATTACAAGATCCTTTATATCAAATACTGCATCTGACTCTCTAAGTTCCGTTTCAATCGCAATCAATTCCTCCAAACGTTTAAGGCGGTTCTGTCCTAAAGGTGAATGTGCCAGAATATCCGCTTTCTGCAGGGTTTTCAGTTTGACCAGTATTTCTTCGGGATACATACTCATGAATCTGTGGACTTCGATCCTGTCTGCAGCCATGTATGTATCGTGGAGTTTTACCAGAAGACAGACATTGCTGATAAACTGTTTGGGATACTTAAGTTCATTAAGGACTCTGTCAGCAATCTCCGAACTTACTGCAGGATGACCTTTCATATGTCCTATGCCATTTTTGTCAACAACAAAACAGGCAGGTTTCCCCAGATCATGAAAGAGTGCTGCCATTGCAAGTTCAGGATCTCTTCCGGTGTTTTCCGAATACGGGATTGCCCCGAGCACATCCAGAGTGTGTTCAAGAACATCCCTGTCATGATATTGGGACCTCTGATCAAAGCCTCTGCACAGAGCAATCTCAGGAATAATAACGCTCAGAACTTTCCAGCATTTTCTAATGGCATCCGGAGCATATCTTCCAGTTACTATGCCTGTTAATTCACTTGCGATCCGCTCGCCTGAGATCATCTTCAATTCATCCGAACGGGACTCCATTGAACTCATTGTAGCCGGTTCAATATCAAAGCCCAGCCTGGAACTGAATCTGATTGCCCTTAAAATCCTCAGCGCATCTTCGGCAAATCTCTTATCAGGCTCCCCGACCGCCTTGATAATACCTTTACGGCAGTCTTCAAGACCGCCAACAGGATCGTGGATCTGACCGTTCTTATCCATATACATCGCGTTAATGGTAAAATCCCGACGGAGAACATCCTCTTCTATCGAGTTCTTGAAGACAACACCATCCGGTCTTCTCATGTCAGAATAAGAGCCGTCTTCCCTGAAAGTGGTAACTTCAACATTTCCAGCTTCAGTAACTGCAGTTACTGTGCCATGTTTTGCAGCATTATCAAAAAAACTAATCTCCGCACGCTTCAGGACTTCAACTGTTTCTTCAGGTTTTGCTGAAGTCGCAATGTCATAATCATGAGGTGTCCTTCCCAGCACGATATCGCGCACAGCACCTCCGGCTACAAAAGCACCGCAGCCATCAGACTCTAGTAATTGCAGGATCCGGTTTACATAACCGGGTATTCTATCCGAGGTATCTTCGCATTTATTCATGTACAGATTATAGCAATTTGAATCGTCATATTCTTGAAATAATACAAAAGCATTTGTTGGATATAATTAATTCGACTATTAATACATCGTGCTTTTGGCTAGGAGGGATAATATGATCTTTACAAGAAAACCTTATCAGGTCGATTCCGTATATTATGAGGACAACACTCTCAAGATCGGGTGTGAATGCAAAGAAAATATCGAAGCTCTTACAGGCGGCAGAGGAAGCTTCAAAGATACAAACGGAAGAATGACGGTATCTGTATTCTCGCCGGCAAACAACATAATTACTATTAAAGCAACAAACCACATAAACGAGCCCCGTGCAAAATCTTCAACTGTTATCGATCTTGTACCTTCAACTTCAGGAACAATAGAAGATCTGGGAGACATCATTGCGTTTAAGAGCGGTCACCTCGAGGCACATATCAACAAGAAAACATTCTCGATGAAGTTCCTTTATTGCAGCAATGCACTTTGCAGTCAAACCGCAAATATGCCTGTCTTCTACAAAACATGCTCAGGTTCTGAAAACGGTTATGCCGTTTCCTCAGATGCAAAAACAGGCGCATCCTTCTCTTTAGGTTCAAGAGAGATCATTTATGGTCTTGGCAGTGCAGGTTCAACTATTGTGCGCAACGGTCAAACAGTCAGCTGCAACAGTGGCTGCGGCAAATCCGGTTCTGAATCTGTACCGTTTATTCTGTCTGATGCTAAGTATGGTCTGTTCGTTAATACCAAACGCCCCGTTATTTTTGATATAGGTTCAGACGGTGGTGCCCTCGGTTTTGAAGCTGATGGAGAAGAGATAGAATACAGCATCATTGCGGGAGACTCACTAGTTGAGATCATCGAAGTCTTCAGCAGGCTTAACGGACGCATTCCGGCTCTTCCCTATACCACCGGTGGCATCTCTTTGGCTCTGAACGATGATCCCGCTCTGAATGCCCAAAGTATTGTTGATGCCTTGAAGGCAGCGCGTGATTCAGGCTTGGCGGTCAATGAGATCTGGCTCGGCAATTCCTGGCATCCTGATTATGCACCGTACGGTTTTGCCTGGGACAATGTCAGATTCCCTGATCCTGCAGGATTTGCGAGAGCATTATCAGACATGGGAATAAAGCTTGGTGTTTCTGTAAATCCGTTTATCTCGGAGAGTTCTCCGGAATATCCGGATCTTCTGGACGCGGGTTGTTTTGTATCTTCACCTGACGGCAAAGCTGTTATCTGCGATACGGCAAAAGGCGGCGTAGCTCTCATCGATCTTAACGTGCCTGATGCCAGGAGCTGGTTTATCAATGCCTGCACAGGGCTTGCAAGAGATGGAGTTACTATCTATGAATCTGACTTCAATCCGGGTATTTCCGAAGTATTCGAGAAAGCCTGCGGCAAGAAAGGATATCTGTCAAACTACATATCAGTACTGAATTCGGCTTTAAGCGATGTATCTGCACGTGAACGCGGACGTCTCGGCTCATTCATAATCACCGATTCCATCTGCTCCGGTGACCAGCAGTCACCTTATAACAATATTTTCAGCAAAATGGTGCCTGATTATTCCGACCTATCCGCATCTGTAAAGAGCGCCATATCATACGGACTTACCGGCTTTGGCGGTGTTAACATTGATATTCCGGCAAAAGGAACTGTTGAAAGCAAACTTTTCGACCGCTGGACAGGGTTTGCCGCATATGCTCCTCACGCAAGATTTACCGGTTCACTTAAGTTCCTGGAAGACGTAAAACTCCTCGAATCAGTCACCGCATTCACGGCAGTAAGAACTGTCCTTTCGCCTTATATTTTTTCCAGTCTTTGCGAAAATATAAATTACGGCACACCCGTTATCCGCGCAATGGCGTTGGAATTCGCAGGCGATCCCGCAGCAGCTGCATTCGATACTGAATATATGCTTGGAGCATCACTGCTCGTAGCTCCGGTCACAACAGCAAACGACAGCATAAGGATCTACATTCCTTCCGGTATCTGGACTGATTTCATGACACATGAGAAGATCCAGGGACCTCGCTATATCACACGCAAAGTGGCTGCTAATGCAGTTCCCGTCTTTGTCCGTCCCAACTCTGTGATTCCGACCAGAACACCTGATACCAACAGCGGAATAGGCTCACTGGATAATCTGACATTCACATGCTTCGGCCTCGGCAACGGAACAACTGCCGCATGTGAGGTTTTCGCAGACGGCGGTCAGGGATCAGGCATTTTCACAGCTGAAGTTGCAGGCAACAAGATCACTGTCCGCACCAAGAATCTGGGCGGAACGAAGCATCTTGTACTGTCAGGGATATTCAACGTTGTCGGTCTGTCAGAGTCAGTGCCCGAGAAACTCAGTTACGGTACATCAATAGAGTTTACCAGCAACGAACTCGTCATCAGTCTTGGCTGATGTTTGCCCTATCGACTGAATCAAAAAAGGATATCAGATCTGCAAAGTATTCCTTCTTAACGGGTTCATTCTGAATCTCGTGGCGGTAAGGACCATAGTTTTTTGACTTAACGTTTGCACCTGTGTCCTTCATTGCGGCAATTACTTTTTCCACACCCGTGCCATAACTTCCAACCGGGTCTTCACTTCCATATGTAAAAAAGCATGGACGGTCAGAAAGTTGCGCATAGGCAGTCTTACTCTGCATAAACTGAATCAGACCAAAAAGCGTCCTGAATCCGTCGCTGGTGAAAGTAAATCCGCACATGGGATCATCGGCATATTTCTTTACTTCCGCATCATCAGTGGAGAGCCAGTCCAGAGGTGTCTTTGCATTGGGGATCCTCTTGGTATAACTGCCAAAAGAAATGCCGTTGATCAAATGGTTCTTTTTCTTCTTGCCTCCGAAGAAACACGCTGTGCCTGCAAGGAACTTTCCCATCCCGACTGCTGGGTTCGGTCCCATCGTCGAAGCAAAAACAAATCCGTCAAACTGCTTGCTGTATCTTGGCGTGGAAAAGATCGACCTAACCACAAAAGATCCCATCGAATGCCCGTAGAGTATGTATTTGAGACCTTCTCTTCCGAACCGTTCTACAGCGTATTCATGCATTCCCATAACGTCAGTAAGAAGTACCTGCCATCCGTTCTTAAGACCGCCAAAATAACCCTTTGGATATCCTGTTTCTTTATTCAATTCATACGTGGCACCGTGACCCGGCATATCCATTCCGCAAACATGATATCCGGCAGCGTTGAATTCAGAGATCATCTCCTCATATCGCGCGATATATTCAGCCATTCCATGGCAGATCTGAACAACACCCTTTATCTCTTGAGCCTGCGAAGGATAAAAGAATCCCACGATCTTATAGCCGTTTCCGATCGAACTGACGATCCCCATTCTCTCAGGTTTCAACTGTGCCATATCAGATCCTCCTTTGTAAGACTGACGTTACCTTCTCCTTCTGCCTCTCATAAGAAGCAGCCTTAAAAGAGTAAGTGCGGAACTTGCCAGGGCAACCGCATATGTATCGCCTGCAGCCCACAGAACGCTTTTTGCCGCCTTCAGCTGGTCATCAGAAACCCAGCCTAATTCTTTCATAGCTTTCAGGCCTCTTCTGCTTGCATCGCGCTCAACCGGCAGAGTTACAAGGTAGAAGAGGAAAACGACTGAGTACAGTACTATTCCAAGTGTGCTGATCCAGTAACCGACATTTGTTAATTCCATCGAGCTTGCTGCATACATAATGGCCACACCGATTATCGCGATCCATACACTAACACGTGAAGTAAAACTTGCAGCGGGAGCGATTATCTGGCGGATCTTAAACAGAGCCATTCCCGAATAAGCCTGGCAAGCATGTCCGCATTCATGTGCGGCAACTGCTATAGCAGAGATGGAATCTTTACCGTAGCTGGTATCAGACAGGCTGATCACTTCAGTCTTCGGATTAAAATTATCCGTCATATCGCCCGGTATGTGACTTACAGTAACTCCATAGACTTCATTTGAGTGAAGCATCTCCCGCACACAGGTGTTGGCATCCTTACCGCCAGCAGCATGGACCTGGCTGTATTTCTTTATAAGCCTGTTAAGTCTGCCTCTGACCACAAGGCTCCAGATCATGATGCCTATGGCAAGCAAATAAAATAATCCACTGTAATCTCCAAGGTACCAATAACCAAACATCATAAACCTCCAGATCCATCTTATTCCGTATAATATTTTAACATCTTTACCGGATTTATCGAAAAACAGGATTGCCGCAATGCTCTTTACTTATCAATTTGCTATTATTTTGTTTTTGCATAAAATAGAACACAAATGAAAATCATTTTGGTTTATGATATCATTACTTACATTGTAGTATGTTACTGTATTATGATCCTGTGATCACTTGTGAATACAGGCAATTATAACCGAGGAGGAACCATCTTCATGTTTGAAATAGTTTCAAAAACTAAACTTGCCGATAAAGTCTGGCGCATGGTTATTGTTGCACCGCTCGTTGCAGGAAAGGCAATGCCCGGCCAGTTTCTCATAGTCCGTGCTGATAAAGACGGAGAGCGGATTCCGCTTACCGTGTGTGATTTTGACAGGGAGAAAGGCACAATTACGATCGTATTCCAGACGGTCGGAGCCGAGACAGAGCGCATGAGCAGACTGGAAGCCGGCGAATGTTTTGCCGACGTGGTTGGTCCGTTGGGACGTCCTTCAGATCTTATAGATATTCCGGTTGAGGAACTCAAACAGAAGAAAATACTCTTTATCGCCGGCGGTGTCGGAACGGCACCTGTCTATAATCAGCTCCAGTGGCTCCATGAGAACGGAATAAAAGTTGACTGCATCCAGGGTGCGAGAACAAAGGATCTGCTCATTCTTGAAGACGAGATGAGGGCAGTTACAGAGAATCTTTATTTTGCGACCGATGACGGTTCCTACGGCATTCACGGCAACGTCTGTGTTGCTCTCCAGCAGCTTTGGGATGAAGGCAAACACTACGATCACTGCGTTGTTATCGGTCCCATGATCATGATGAAATTCGCATGCCAGCTCACAAAGAAACTCGGCATTAAGACTGTTGTATCCATGAACACCATCATGGTGGACGGCACAGGCATGTGCGGAGCATGCAGACTTCTGGTAGGCGGTCAGGTAAAGTTCGCGTGTGTTGACGGACCTGAATTTGACGGCCACGAGGTCGATTTCGACCAGGCGATGCAGCGTTCACGTCTCTATAAGACACAAGAGGGTGAACTTATGTTAAGACTGACTGAAGGCGATACACACAGCGGACACTGCGGTGTTTGCTCATAAGATCATCGGAGCCCAGATAGGAGAACATATATGGAAATAGATGTATTGAAGAAAGTACCGGTAGCTGAGCAGGATCCCCAGGTCCGCGCAACCAATTTCGATGAGGTAAATCTCGGCTACACCAAAGAAGAAGCTGTCCTTGAGGCATCACGCTGCCTTAACTGCAAAAATGCACGCTGTGTTCAGGGCTGCCCTGTATCGATCAATATTCCGGGCTTCATTGCAAAGCTCAAGGAAGGCGATGTTGAAGGTGCTTACGGTGTTATCTCATTGTCATCGTCACTGCCTGCTGTCTGCGGACGTGTCTGTCCCCAGGAGACCCAGTGCGAAGCTCAGTGCATAAGAGGCATAAAGGGCGAGGCTGTATCGATCGGACGTCTCGAGAGATTTGTTGCTGATACTGCAAAGGATATGGGCATCAAACCCGCCCTTCCTTCTGATCTGGTTAAGAAAGGTAAGAAAGTGGCCGTCATCGGAGCCGGTCCGTCCGGACTCACATGTGCCGGTGACCTTGCCAAGATGGGTTATGACGTAACTATTTTCGAAGCCCTGCACAAAGCAGGCGGAGTGCTTGTGTATGGTATTCCCGAATTCCGTCTCCCGAAGGAGAAGGTCGTTGCAAAAGAGATCGAGAATGTTAAGAGCCTTGGCGTTGAGATCATCACTGATGCGGTAATCGGCCGGGCACTTACCATTGACGACCTGTTTGAAAAGGAAGGTTTCTCTGCAGTATTCATCGGATCAGGTGCAGGTCTTCCCCGTTTCATGAATATCCCCGGTGAGCAGTCACTCGGCGTGTTCTCCGCAAACGAATACCTCACAAGATCCAACCTCATGGGTGCATTTTCACCTGATTCAAGAACGCCGATCATGAGAGCAAAGAAGGCTGTCATTGTAGGCGGCGGCAATGTTGCTATGGATGCGGCACGCACTGCAAAGAGACTCGGCGCTGAAGTCCACGTCGTATACCGCCGTTCCGAAGCTGAGCTTCCGGCACGTGCCGAAGAAGTTCATCACGCAAAAGAAGAGGGCATCATCTTTGATCTTCTCACAAATCCTGTTGAGATCCTTGCCGATGACAACGGCTGGGTAACCGGCTGCAAGTGTATCCGCATGGAACTCGGTGAACCTGATGCTTCAGGAAGAAGATCACCTGTTCCCGTGGAAGGTTCCGAATTCACCATCGATTGTGATGCTGTCATTATGTCTCTCGGCACATCTCCCAATCCTCTCATAAAGACAACGACCACTGGTCTTGAGACAAACAAGCGCGGAGGCATCATAGTCAATGAATCTGAAATGACCACTCGCGAAGGAGTCTTTGCAGGCGGTGATGCTGTTACCGGTGCGGCAACAGTTATCCTTGCGATGGGTGCGGGAAAAGCCGCTGCAAAAGGCATAGATGAGTATCTATCTAACAATTGAGAAGGAATTAAATACTAACTAAAGGGCTGTCTCAAAATGCAGAGACAGCCCTTTTCATCGTGATGTAATAGATTTCAGAATTAATGGTCATACCTCAGCCTTTAAGGTCAATTGTCGCTATCTCTCTCGTCGGCCAGAATGCACACAGATGGAGCTTTGTGATCTTTCCAACCAGCGGATGAAATGATTTTACTACCACAGGCAACGCTCTGTGTATAACGTCCGGTTCATCGATCAGTATCGTTGTGTGCGGTGTCCATGGATGTTCCTGAACAACACCAAGATCACAGGCTTCATGAAGTCTGTCCAGATCAGGATTTCTTTCAGGACCTGCAAAAAGAATACTGCCTCCCGCAAACATTCCGATATGACTTATATGAACTTCAAAAGGTGCGAATCTGTCCGCAATATTCTTCATCAATTCAACAGCTTCCACTTCCTTATCAAGAGTGTAGGATGACATCGAGATATGGTGGGGCAATCCCATTGTCTGCTTTCCAGCAAATCCCGCAAGAGTCAGATCATCATACCAGCCTGATAATATTCTCTGAGTCTCATCATCCCATTCTGCCATTAACACCAGTATTTCTTCTGCCATACCATTCTCCAATACTTTCATTACAGTTTATCAGTCTGTTATTTCCGGATCACCAGCGCATTCATTTCCGAGATATACAGGATGTTCCCTGCCCTCATATAGTTCCATGACCGCCCGTCTGAGCTTCGAAGGATAGAGTTTTGACTTATTCAGTGTTCCAATATCAAGCCATTCGCATCCTGCCTGATTGCTGTCACAGTGATGCTCCAGATTACTTAGTCCAACATATTCGCACAGGAAAACAACGTCAACCCGGTGGAACGGTTCGCCTTCCGATCCCTCTATGATGAACACGGCGTTTTTTGCTTTTACTTCTATTCCCGTCTCCTCGGCAACTTCCCTTTCACATGCATCAGGCAGCAATTCCCCTGCCCGCTGGCCTCCGCCGGGCATGATATAAAATACATCACCGTTGTCGTTGATCCTTACCGACAGCATACAACCGTCTTTGATGACCAGTGCTTTTGCTGAAGTGCGAATGTTTCTGTCCACAACTTTTTCCTCCTGTTTCCCATATCTGCTTCTACAATACCACTTATCTTTATGCTAAAGGGTTGTTTTTCGATGTCTAAAAAGATTTGCAGATCATAAAAAAGCCCGCGCTTCGAAAAGCACGGGCTCTGATAAATCATTTTTCAGCTATATCAAGCGTTGCAGATGATTGAGAAATCCTCAGCCTTGAGGGAAGCACCGCCAACCAGGCCGCCGTTGATGTCCTTCTGAGCGAAGAGACCGGCAGCATTCTTAGCGTTGCAGGAACCACCGTACTGGATTGTCATTGCAGCTGCAGAATCTGCATCATAGAGCTCAGCAATAACGCCACGGATGAATGCGCAAACTTCTTCAGCCTGCTCGTCTGTAGCAGTCTTGCCTGTGCCGATAGCCCAGATAGGCTCATAAGCGATTGTGATCTGGCAGAGCTTGTCAGCAGGGATATCCTTGAAAGCGCCAACGATCTGACCCTTGATCCAGTCAAATGTCTCGCCTGCTTCACGCTGTGCAAGAGACTCGCCGCAGCAGATGATAGGTCTTACACCATACTTGAGAAGTGCAAGAGCCTTCTTGTTAACTGTCTCGTCTGTCTCTGCGTTGTACTCACGTCTCTCAGAGTGACCGATGATGCAGTAATTTACGCCCATCTTAGCAAGCCAGAGAGGTGAGATCTCGCCTGTGAATGCACCCTTCTCTTCGAAGTGGCAGTTCTGGGCAGCGATCTTGATGTTGGAGTATGCAGCAGCCTCAACTGCAGCAGCAAGTGCTGTAGCAGGAACGCCAAGAGCAATCTTGGATGTAGCATCCTTAACGAGGGGCTTGAGCTCGTTGATGAGCTTAACTGCATCTGCAGGAATACCGCAGTTCATCTTCCAGTTGCCTGCAGCGAATGTTCTGTCGATCTTCTTGTCATTGAGGCAATCAATACCCGGGAGAACCTTACCCTCGATGTACTCGAGAGAAGCACCGCCGCCTGTAGAGATGTGAGAAACCTTATCAGCATAGCCGAGCTTCTCGATAGCAGCAGCAGAGTCACCGCCGCCGATGATGGATGTGCAGTCTGCATCAGCGATTGCCTGAGCGATAGCCTTTGTACCTACTGCGAACTTCTCGAACTCGAATACGCCTGCAGGGCCATTCCAGATAACTGTCTTAGCACCCTTGATAGCTTCGGAGAAATTAGCGATTGTCTCAGGTCCAATGTCAAGGCCCTGCCAGCCATCGGGGATTTCCATAGTAGGAACTACCTTGCTGTTAGCGTTTGCATCGAAAGCATCAGCAACAACTGTGTCTGTAGGGAGAAGAAGCTTAACGCCCTTCTCTTCAGCCTTTGCAAGGATCTCCTTTGCAAGGTCAACCTTGTCAGCCTCGAAGAGTGAATCACCGATAGATCCGCCCTGAGCACCGATAAATGTATAAGCCATACCACCACCGATGATGATAGTATCAGCCTTGTCCAGGAGGTTTGTGATAACACCGATCTTGTCAGAAACCTTAGCACCGCCAAGAATAGCAACGAAAGGTCTTTCAGGATTATCAAGGGCACCGCCGATGAAATCTATTTCCTTCTTGATCAAGTAACCGCAAGCGGAAGGAAGGAAGTTTGCAAGACCAGCTGTTGAAGCATGAGCACGGTGAGCTGTACCGAATGCATCGTTAACATAAAGGTCAGCCATGGAAGCGAGCTCAGCTGCGAACTTAGGATCGTTCTTTGTCTCTTCCTTGTGGAAACGGACATTCTCGAGCATAAGAATCTCGCCGTCCTTAAGAGCAGCTGCCTTAGCCTTTGCGTCTTCGCCGATTACATCGTTAGCGAGGATAACGGGCTTGCCGATGAGTTCAGCAAGACGGTCTGCTGCGGGCTTCATTGAGAACTTAGCCTCAGGTCCGTTCTTCGGACGTCCAAGGTGTGATACGAGGATAACCTTTGCATTGTTATCAACGAGGTACTTGATGGTAGGGAGAGCTCCCTTGATACGCTTGTCGTCTGTGATCTTTGTGCCTGTCTCTTTGTCGAGCGGTACGTTAAAGTCAACACGGACAATAACTCTCTTGCCAGATACGTTTAAATCCTCAACGCTTTTCTTGTCATACATTGCCATGGATTTCACACTCCTGATTCATATTTTGTGTTTTGGGAAACGCTAAAAAGCGCCGCTTATTTACTAACTCGAAGATTATACTATCTTCGGGCTATATATTAAAGCAATAAAAAAGGCGAGTTTGGCGTTTTATTTGCCAAACCCGCTGTTTTTTGCCCTGTAAATACACTAGTGAAAATTATTTCGCGTAAACACCGATCAAACAGACTGTCTGTCAGCGTCAGTTAGCACTTCCCTTTCCAAGCATAGATACGATCTCATGTATCTTGAATACCTTCTGGCCGTCCACATAGAACCTGTACAGTTCTCCATCCTTGTCGTAGATCTCAAAATGTTTTCCGTAGGAAGCCACAAGTCCTCTCATCGAGTCGATTTCAAAAACCTTCGTCTCAAAAGGAGCACTCGGATCAAGTTTTCTGTCCTTGTATTTTCTCATCGGCTTTCCCTTCTTATAAGGAATGCCTTCCTCCGCAGGACAATCCGTTCCTACATAAGTAATCGCTTTGTCCGTTATCGTGATCCTTCCCTTGCCTGTTTTCGCAAAAGTGAACCTGTCAAAGACCTTGAAAAGATCAGCATTCATCTCCATCTTGAATCCGCCGGCCTTAAGCTGCCCTTCGATCAGACCGCGTTCCCATTCTGTCCACTTGTGGAGATCATCAAAGACAACGCACTGCGGATCAACCTTCTCGATCAGACCGGTCGGAAGATATCTTGCGGCATTGCCGCAGTTGGAACACTGGATCATGTCGTGCTTGCCTGAATCCATATACTGCATCGTATATTCAGAACCGCACTTGGGACAGGCATAGGCAATATTCTGAAGACCTGCGGCAAGCTTTTTGCTCTTATATGTTCTCGGATTTTCACGGATCCAGTCGTTCTCGTTATAGTCAACGCCGTCAAGGATCTTCTGCTGAAGCTCCTCGATAGAGGATTCCTTTACTTCATCCGAATAGATCTTCTTTACGAATTCAGCACTGATCCTGCCCTTGCGCATTCCGGATCTCGACCATCTCGGCCAGGCCATATATGCGCCGTGAATGTGGGCAATATAGATAGAAGCTCCGGCTTTCTTGGCAAGCCTTGCAACTCCGTCATCAAATCCTATAGACTTTCCGTCAACGTGTCTGGTGGCCTCGGGATAAACGATAATGACACCTTTGCGCTTCATGACGCGCATCATGGCTTTAACGGCAGCAGTATCAACGACAAACTGCTTCTTTGGAATAGCACCGCCAAGTTTGAACCAGTGGCCCCATCCCTTTGCCCTGAACACGAATTCGCCTGTTACAAAGTTAGCCGGTCTCGCCTTTGTGAGCCTGTTGATGATCATCGGGTCAAGATATGACTCGTGATTGGAGATAACGATGATCGGACCCTCGTGGTTTACAAACTCCATATCGGGTTTGACCTTAATGTGGGTATAAGCGCAAACTATAGGTACGATTATTCTCGAGCCGCAAAAACCGAACCAGAATTTGCTCGGCACACAACCTATGTCATAATCGCGCGGCGCCTTCGAACGGGAAGCCGCATTGCTCACGTTTTCCTGCATTTATCTACTCCGTTATCTTAACTTTTATCGTGATAGTTCGAGTATTATACAACATTTCACGCGCAACTGCTTTACCTGGTTTCCAGCGTTTCCTCTGTCTTGGGATCTGAAGCCTCAAGTTCGCCGCCATCCCTGATAACTATGACCTTTCCATCTTCAGCCGCACTCCCCTGTGCAAAAAGTGCTTCCGGATCTGTTGTCTCAACAGCATCAATGATAGCCAGATGTCCCGGTTTTACTATGCCGTCCAGCATTGCTTCTGAGAAACGGTCCTCGACCATGGAAGTAATAACTCTTCTAAGAGGTCTTGCACCATATTGCGGATCGTAACCCTTTTTAGCAAGAAGTTCCTTTGCGCTGTCCGTAATTTCAATATCCATGCCGAGATTCCTGATCCTCTTTCCAACCTGTTTCATGAGGATATCAACGATCCTGATCAGAGAATCTTTGCCGAGCATACGGAAGAAGATAATGTCATCAACACGGTTAACAAATTCAGGAGTGAATGTCTTCTTGAGTTCATCGATTACGACTTTCTTTGCCTCGTCATAGGTCTTACCGCCGTAAAGGCCTTCTCTCGAGAGTTCATCCTTGTCGCTCTCATCTGCAACACTGAAACCTATCCTTCTGCCTTCCGCACCGGTAAGCATCCTTGCTCCGATGTTGGATGTCATGATGATGATAGTGTTTCTGAAGTCAACGGTTCTTCCGTGGCCGTCAGTAAGACGTCCGTCATCCAATACCTGAAGCATTGTGTTGAATATCTCAGGATGAGCTTTCTCGATCTCATCGAAAAGCACTACCGAATAAGGATGTCTTCTTACGGCTTCAGTAAGCTGGCCGCCCTCGTCATATCCGACGTATCCCGGAGGGGCACCGATAAGTCTTGATACATCATGCTTCTCCATGTATTCTGACATATCAATCCTTACAAGCGCACTCTCATTGCCAAACATGACTTCGGCAAGTGCCTTTGCAAGCTCAGTCTTACCGACACCGGTCGTACCAAGGAAAATGAATGTGCCTGAGGGTCTCTTCTCATCCTTGAGACCTAATCTGCCTCTCCTGATAGCCTTTGCAATGGCATGAACAGCCTCATCCTGGCCAACGACTCTTTTCGCAAGTTCCTGCTCAAGATTCTTAAGTTTATCAGCATCAGACTCCGTGATCTTGGTTACGGGGATGCCTGTCCACTTTGCAAGGACTACAGCGACATCATCTACGGTAAGTGTTCCTGTGTATCCATCAGCATCAGGCTTGACCTTATCCTGAAGGAGTGAGAGCCTCTCATTAAGCTTCTCCTCCTCTTCCTTAAGAGTCTGTGCAGCTTCGAAATCCTGGCTGTCAACAGCCGCCTTCTTTTTCTCTCTGATCTCACTGATCTTCTTCTCAAGGTCATTCTTTACCTTGGAATCGGCATAATTGATGCGCTTTGCCGCAGCTGCCTCATCAACGAGGTCGATAGCCTTGTCCGGCAGGAATCTGTCAGATACATACCTCGCGGAAAGTCTTACTGACTGTTCAAGGACATCATCCGGAATATAGATCTTGTGATGCTCCTCGTACTTGCTCCTGAGGCCCTTCATAATGGCAATTGCATCTTCGACCGAAGGCTCTTCGATAAGGACTTTCTGGAATCTTCTCTCCAAAGCATGATCTTTCTCGATGAACTTGGAATATTCATCAAGCGTTGTCGCACCAATGATCTGAAGTTCATTTTTTGTTAGAAGAGGCTTCATGATATTGGCTGCATCCATTGATCCGCCCTGTGATTCTCCGGCACCGACCAGAGTGTGTATCTCATCAATGAACAATATGATATTCGGATCGGATACTGCCTCATCGAGCATATTCTTGATACGCTCTTCGAATTCACCTCTGTACTTGGAGCCGGCAACCATCGAACCCATCTCCATGCTGTAAACGATCTTGCCCTTTATTACATCAGGAACATTATTCTCAGCGATCTTCAAAGCAAGTCCTTCTGCAATTGCTGTCTTACCGACACCGGGATCGCCTACGAGACAGGGATTATTCTTGGTGCGGCGGATAAGGATCTGCATAACACGGGAGATCTCCTCCTCACGTCCGATGACAGGATCGATCTTGCCCTGTTTTGCAAGCTCGGTCAGATTCTTTCCGTATTTATCCAGAGTCTTGCGGCCATTCTTGCCTCCCTGCTTTCCTGACTGTCTGCGGGAACCCGGAGAAGGCATATCATTATTCATATCCGGCTCATCTCCGTCGTTCTCCTGGAAAGATCTGCTTTCCTCCCTTGCAGCTTCAGCCTGTTCATTAAAAACATTTATGATAGCGCTGCGTATTCCGTCGACATCGCAGCCGGCTGCTTCAAGACAGCTGAATATCTCCGGGTGATTGGATACCTTGCGCGAAATGATCACAAACAACAGATGCTCCGGATTTACAGCACCCTTGAAGCCGGTCCTTCTCGACAGATCCGATGCATTGGCAAAGATCCTCCTGACATCTATTCGCAGGCTCGAGAACGCCCTGTCCGCAAGCATCTTGAGAGCTGCATCGTCAAGTTCATACTCGCCGTCAACTCCCATCCGTTCAACCACAAGGGACAAGTCCGGGATATTCTCGCTTAAGATATCCTTTGCAGGTGTATCTGTTACACACAGTGCCGCAAAAAGGATAGTATCGCGGATCAATGAAGTATGTTTCTCTTCCGCAATAAGGCTCGATACCGCGAGCACCTTTGCTGTATCTTCAGTTATTCTCATATCACTCATCCCCTTTCATTATCTTTCTTATTCCATTTGCTCTGTATTTCTGTGACCCGGTACTCTGACTGATCTTTTTCGATGGAGCAGCAGGCTCCCAGAGAATATCCATTGTCAGCTTATCTATCGTATTCCACGAGAGCTTTATCTCACCGGAATCATCGTAATCGTGATAAAGCCTGATCCATCCGAGTGCCTGAAGTGCCTCGATCCTTGATATCATTCCGGCATATCTTAATGTTCCGTATGATCTTCCATAGATATCAGCAGACTGTTCCTTCTTGCTTGTCGCAATTTCCTCGCGGCATGCCCTTTCAGCCTTGATAACATCCGAGATAAGCATTTCGCCTCTCTTCAGGACCTCATCCTCAGTTACGCCCAAAGTATTAACACTTGCAATGATATAAACATCCGAATCAGCGATCTCGCCTCCTTCATCAAACGGATATATCATCCACTCATACTGGCTGACACGCTGCGTCAAAGCGGCAATACCGCCTTCCATCCTTGAAATGGCCGGAAGGGACACAGTGTACAGGATCTTAAGCCCCGTTCCTGCAAGTTTTACATTGGAAGTAAGGAAACCATAATTCTCCGAGAAAGCAACATCAAGCTTGCTCTCAAGTTCAAGAGCCTCCTTCTCGGCTCTCTTGTAAACACTGATATCATGACCCTGCGCCATAGCCTTGACCGTCAGATGTTCCATGGTACCTACCGAAACCGAGAGGCTGGCATCCTCATTATAATAGAATGCTTTCCTTTCCGGATCAGCCATCTGGTTTCCCTCACGGCCAAGTATCTGAAGCCTTGTAAGCCTCATTATCATATCCTTATCTAATTCAGATGCTTTTCCGCCCGAGTATCTGTTTTTATCTATTGCTTTGTCAACAGTCTCAAGCAGGCTCTGGCACTCCCTGTCATCCAGTCTGGGAATGAAATTATAGCCCTTGATATTACGGACGATACATGCCTTTGTGGAAAGAACAACATCATTGTCTTTACCTTCCTTCACATACCACTCAGTCATTACTGCCACCGTCCTTTCTTCCCTTGAGTTCATCTCTTAATCTGGATGCCAGCTTGTATTCCTCTGCCTCGGCCGCAACTTTGATACCTTTCTCAAGATCTTCATCCGAGAGCATTCCGAGATCCGCTTTCATCAGCTGATCGAGCGTAAGTCCGATCTTTTCAGGCTTCTTTGCCGGACCTGGCTTTGCTGCCGCAGCATCTTCCTTTTCCGTAATCTCAGCCTTTAAGGCTTCATTGTCATTACCTGGTTTTTTCCTTATCTGCGGAATATCTTCTGTCTCTGTATCCGTATTGGCGGACTGGGCAGGCATACGGCCCATATAATTGCTGTTACCCTGCTGCTTGAACATCTCTCTTACAATATTGTCATTAAATGTGTTGTAGCACTCTATACATCCGACCCTTATCTCGTTCTCGAATTCTCTTAATGTCATTCCGCACTTGGGACAGGTAAGTGTGCTGTTCCCGAAATCAAGTTCGCTCATCTGCATAAGCGATGAGGCTATCTGGTTCAGCGATGCGAAAGGGTTTCCCATAAGTTCCGCCGGATCCCTTAAGAACCTGTCATAGCCCATAAGCCGTGCGCAATTCTCGCAATAGACTGTACCGTTAACTTTTATTATCCTGTTAGTCAGTTCTTTTCCACATCTCTCACATCTCATATCTCTTTCTCCTTATTTAGGATGATATCCGTTCTATTTATCCCTTTTTTCCTAAGTAACCATCAGTCCGAGCAGCGCATGCTTAAAGATATCCGCCCTCAATACTGCCCTGATGTCCGAATCGACTCTTGCTAAAGCCCGGTCCGATACCGCCGCCATGATCGCAGTACCTTCCTTTGAAGTCATCGCGCCCACGGAGACCGCATTCATAAGAAGGTTTTTTGCCTGCTGCTGTGACAGGTCATCACCTACGCTGTCAATGATAGACTTAAGATACTCGGCAGGTCCCAAATGACTGACACGTGTAATCGTTATCTGTCCGCCGCCGCCTCTTCTGCTCTCGACTATGTATCCGCTTCCGCCCGAAAATCTTGTCGACAACACATATGTGATCTGAGACGGCACGCAGTTTGCCTGCTCAGCCAACTGACTTCTGCAAATCGTTGCCGTTCCGTCGTTCTCATCGACCATTTCCTTGATCATCTGCTCTATAACATCAACCAGTCTGGCCACAAGATCATCCTCCTTCCGCTATACCTTTTTGACTTTGCTCTTTCCTGACTTTGACTTTGACTTTCTTTGACTAATAGAATTATCATCCTGTTTTCCCGGTTTGTCAACACCGAAAAAAATACCTATAGAATTTTCGAATTCCGAAATCCTATAGGTAATTCTTAAGTCAACAGTTTTCTTTGATGCCTTATGCCTTAATCACTTACAAAAATGATGTTTCAGGTATAAATGTCCGGCATAGACAACATTTCAAGTTTTATCTGTGATACAGCTTCTTAGTCTCGTATACAGGCTCACATGTGAGGTTGATACCGAGTTTATGGAACATATTGATGTCTACCGAGCTCATCATTGTTGTGGAATGGGCATCGCTGTTCATCAGATTTCCGAGCTGCTGCATCGCAAGTTCGGCTACCGGATTGGTGGCAGCACTGATCGCAAGCGCAATAAGAACCTCATCCGTATGAAGTCTGGGATTGTGATTGCCCATATGATTGATCTTGAGATCCGAGATAGGCTCGATAACATTTGGTGAGATAAGCGGGATATCGTGTGAGATTCCTGCAAGCATCTTGAGAGCATTTAGCAAAGCTGCGGATGCAGGACCAAGCAAAGACGTGGTCTTGCCCGTAGCCATACGGCCGTCAGGCAGTTCAAGGGCAACTGCCGGTCCTCCTGTGGACTCAGCCCGTACCAGTGCAGCACCTATGACACGGCGGTCAGAAATATCTATACCGCTCTTTTTCATAAGGAACTCGATCTTGGTGACATCGGAACCATCCGAATTGCCTGCCCGTGTTGCCATCTTCGCTTCATAATACCTTCTGACGATCTCCTGTCTGGAGGCGTCCTGGCAAGCCTCATCATCAGTAATGGCAAATCCGGCCATATTTACGCCCATATCCGTGGGGGACTTATAAGGGCTCTCGCCATATATCTTGTCAAAAATGGCATTAACTACAGGGAATATCTCCACATCCCTGTTATAGTTGACAGTCGTCTTTCCGTAAGCCTCGAGGTGGAACGGATCGATCATATTAACATCGGCCAGATCCGCTGTAGCTGCCTCATAAGCTACATTAACAGGATGCTGAAGAGGAATCGACCAAATCGGGAAAGTCTCGAACTTCGCATATCCTGCCTTAATTCCACGCTTGTTCTCGTGATAGAGCTGGGAAAGGCATGTGGCCATCTTGCCCGAACCAGGACCCGGAGCTGTTACAACTACGAGCTTGCGCGATGTCTCAATATAATCATTCTTGCCGTAGCCGTCCTCACTTACGATCAGCGGAATATTTGAAGGATAACCCTCGATAGGATAATGTCTGTATGATTTTACGCCGAGGGAACGGAGCCTTGCTTCGAATTTCTCAGCCAGCGGCTGTCCTGCGAACTGGGTGATAACCACACTTCCAACAAAAAGTCCAAACTCAGTAAAGGCGTCAATAAGACGGAGCACCTCCTGGTCATAAGTGATGCCCAAGTCTCCTCTTCTCTTATTCTTCTCTATGGCATCCGCATTGATCGCAATAACGATCTCCGCATCTTCGGAAAGCGCTTTGAGCATCCTGATCTTGCTGTCGGGCTCAAAACCCGGCAGGACGCGCGATGCATGATAGTCATCAAACAGTTTGCCGCCAAACTCCAGATACAGTTTGCCGCCAAACTGGTCAACACGCTCTCTGATGCGCGTACTCTGAAGCTCAACATACTTTTCATTGGAAAAACCGATCTTAAACATAGGAACCAGACCCCCTTACCGTGAGATTATATCGTAAAGAAGTCCTGTCTTGTGTTACAAAATTCAAAATGACTGAGGAAAACCCTAAGTATTACTTTTTCATCAAAGGATCCATCAGCAAAAGCGTTTTCCCTGCAGGCAGGGAAGCACAGCTTCCGCCGTCTACTGTATTATAGATTCCACCTTCTTTGATCATATCCGCAAAATCTTCTCTTCCGGAGATAACATCATAACCGAAGCCATCCCCGCTGTAGTGCATCGGAACTATAACTTCAGGGCCGATCTGTTCACACATGTCAAATGCCTGTTTACTGTCGATCGTAAAGAATCCTCCGACAGGGATCAGGAGAAGACTGCAGCCTTTGATCCTGTCCAGTTGATCAGAAGTAAGTGCGCAGCCGATATCGCCCATATGAACAACCGTCTCGCCGCCGGACTTGACTACCGTGATATTGTTGGTTCCGCGTTTCGCGCCTCTGACATCATCGTGAAATGTGCTGATTATCTCAACCTCAGGAGCCGGTCCCGAATAATGCGGATCCGGTTTAATCACATACATATACCCGTTATGGTCAGCATGGGAGTGTGAACAGTAAACTTCATCAGCAACAGCGCTGCAGTCTGCAAGGCCTGGTACTGAGCCGGGTGAATACGGATCAAAGCAAACACTGAGTCCCGATTCGAATCTGATAACAAAACATGCGTGACCGATATAGGTTACTTCCATGAGAGAACCTCCTGAAGTGATAATTTTCGGAAAAATAAAAGATCAATACTTCACACTGTCATTTCCGGACTTATCGTCAGAAGATCCGGAGACCGTAGTTGACTCTACTGTGAAAGTGGCATCTTCCAGTATCTTGGAATTTGCTTTCAGATCCTTTTTGGCCTGGGAAGCAAGGATGGCATTAGCCATTCCACCGATAGAACCTACCACAAGCGTTATTCCGATAATGATATTTAGAGTCTTGGTAGCACCGTTGAAGAATACCACAAGGAAACCCAAAGCCAGCGCAATAACTCCGAATAACAGAGAGAACCACCAGTACTTGGCACCGGAGGGTCTAAGTGTGCCTACTGCCGCAATTATTATTACGATAGAATAAACTGCGATTATTATTCCGAATATGAAATTGAATACCGTAATAACAGGAAGAGGGTTGATGATAAATACCAATCCCACAACAGCCAGGGCAATACCGATTATCAGAACGATCCAGTCAAAAAGAGTCTTGTCCTTGATCCTGAGAAAGTTGATCAATGCAAAAATACCGATCAGGATAAGCACGCCGCCTATCACCCTGACAAAACCGGATGCAATATCGTCTCCCCTGCCGGCAATGGTTCCTATGACAAAGATGAGTCCCAGAAACAACATGAAAATGTCGAGCACGATCCTGCCGACATTATAGTTGACGGTCTTTTCCTTCTTGTTTTTGCCTGATTTCTTTGCCATATCTTCACTCCTCGCTTTCGCCTGATGCCATTATCCTGTTCTTGCCTGATTTCTTAGCTTTTGACAGAGCTTCCTCAACCTCGTCCAGAGCGCCCTTCAGGTCCATGGTCACATCAAACCATGAGTATCCGCCACTTATTGTAACGGGTTCTTTGGTAAATGAATACTTCTTTCTGGCAAACTCTTTGCGGATCCTGTTCAAAGCATCCAGATTCTCTTCCCTTACCCCATTCTCGAAAATGATCACAAATGTGTCCCCGCCATATCTTCCGATAATCGTGTCCTCGTCAATATAGCCTTGCAGAACAGAACCAAATGTACGGAGAACATCATCTCCGTTATCATTTCCCAGTTCATCATTGATCTTCTTGAAGTCATCGATATCAAGGAGCGCAACACCGCACGGATCAAGTTCATTTGTGGCAGACAGAATCTCTTCCGCCGCCTCAGTCAGATATCTTTTGCTGTAGACACCGGTTACACTGTCAGTCTCAAATCCTTTGTCAAACTTGTTCGCCGAAGCAAAATTTCTTTCCCTGATTATGAGAGATTTAATATTAAACAACTCCAGTCTGTATGCCAGAAAACTTATTCCGAGTGTCAGGATCTCCGAAATAATAATGCAGAGAATGGTAAATCCCCGTTCAGTCGGATAATCATATATATGAATGATCCCGGCATACAGGACAAAAACAAAACTCAGTCCGGCCTGGATCATCAGAATAAAATTGTCATGGAAGATAGTGCAGATAACAACAGTAAACAGCGGAAGTATCCATAACGGAATAAAGAAACTGTGGGCAAGTGCAATAACACCGGTCATGATAAGTCCGGCAAAGGAAACTACCCTGTTCTTTGTGCTGTCCGTACTAGTGTCAGATCTGTTAGAGAATCTGGTCACTATATAAAGAATGACGTTGACAACAAGCGGGACAAGGATCCTGAATGCAATGTAAGAAAGAAGCGGCTGACCAAGGTCTTTGATCTCATAGTAATAGATGGCAATGGCGATCTCCAGCATCAAACACACGACAGTCACTATGAGAAGGATCTTCTCAAACTCAAACCTTATCATCCTCTCAAGATTCCGCATCGCGGGATCACTGGCCGGTCTGCTGTCCATGTTTCTTACCTCTCAGGTCTTATATGCGTCCGGTTGCCTTTAAGAGTCTATGCGCCTGTATCGTCTCCGTCCTGAGGTCCTTCAGAAAAATCAGGTGTCTCTGCGGTATCACCGTCCTGATCTCCACCCTCATTGCTTTCATCGGGTGTCGGTGCAGGTGTATCTTCCGGAGGTTCAGTCTCATCCTGTGTGGATGCAGGAGGTTCTTCACCGTCTCCGACTGCCGGTGTGGGCACAGGTGTAACTGTCTCTTCGCTGTCTGAAGGAGTAGGTCCAGGTGTGACAGAAGGTTCTCCGCCCGGTACTTCCGACGGTTCGGCAGAAGGCGAAACTGATGGAGATACCGACGGCGATGGTGATACCGAAGGTGAAGGTGTTGCTGCCGAATCTGTTACCTCCCATGTTGCCGTATTAGTTACAGTACCGCGGAATGAATCGTTGTAAGTATAAGTTACGGTATATTTGCCGATCGTATTCTGAGCCTTCTCAAGATCGACCGTCTGGCCTGACTCATCTGTGATCTCATATGTAATTCCGCCGGTTACAACATCGTCCTGTGACGTCTTTGCGGTTACGCCTTCAAGAAGGTCAACCGTTTGTCCTATACCGCTTGTAATGGCTCCATTCGTTACGTTGACTTCTGGAGCACCTATAGTCGTCTTTCCAAGAAGTCTGATATTGAGGTCAACATCTGTCCTGATACCGGAAACGTCTCCCTTCCATGAATACTGCCAGTATTCATATGAGAAGCTTCTCGGCGGAACCGTATCGCCTTCCTTATAGAAACTTCCGTCACTGTAGCAGCTGTATGGATATGCGTACCACAGTTTATATCTGGATAAGATGTCGCCAGCATAACTGTTAAGTCTGCTGTTGATATCGGAAGTGTTAAGGTATACGCATGGCGTGTAGTTTTTCTGGGCTATAGTGCTGCAGAATGAGATGATAACATTTGCAAAGTCCTCGCCATACAGGTCTTCTGTCCTGTATCCGCTGCCGGTCTCCCAGTCCAGAACAACCGGAAGATCAAGTGTGACTTTTCCAACCTGTGAAAGTGTCATTGAGGCTTCCTCAAGTGCTTCATATGGTGTCAAAGCCTGCGAGAAGAAATAAGCTCCGACCTTGATGCCTGCTGCTCTTGCCGCATTAACATTCTGAACAAATTTGGTATCCTCATAGATCTTTCCTGAGGATCCCCATCCTCTTCCTCCGCATCTGATAAATGCAAAAGTAATTCCGTCCGATCTTACCGCAGACCAGTCTATATCCCCCTGGAATTCCGAGATGTCTATACCAAGCTCAAAACTGACTGTTGTAATAGGAGCCAGTGTCGGTGTGGGAACGTTTGTGGGAACAGGTGTCGGGGTATCTGTAGGTGCGGGTGCTTCATTAACAGCTCCCTTATGGGTATTGTTCTGATTCTGCGACTGATCTGTCTCGATTTCACTTCTGTCGATAACTCCGGCTTTTCCCGATACGATGGCATCGACAAGCTCCTCATCAGACAATGATTTCAGGTCATTGAGATCAACAACATGTTCTCCCGTAAGGCTTCCGCGTTTTTTGACGCCGGAACCTGCAGAAGGACTGTCGTTTTTATTGGTATCCTCATTTTTCTCAGGTTCTGAAACTGCCGCTTCTGTCTCACTCTCACTTGCCTCAATGGCAACTTTTGCAAGATACTGCTCGGCAACATTGAGTTCCATGTTTTCTGAAGGGACCGTAGCAGCTGAATTACACTTTATAGCAGCTGTGGCAGCGGAACCGATGGTTGCAATAACGATTACCGCAGCAAGGATAAGGCTGATCCTGGCCTTATTCTCCTGTGCCGAGCAAAACCGCTCAAATAATCCCTCTTCTTCCCTGTTAACAGCTTTTTTCTTCAAAACGGTACCACCTGTTCAAAAAGATAAATATTCATGATAAATGATGCTTTAGCTGACTCCCCAAGTCAAGAAACAACACCTTACAACTAAGTTACCGTTTCGCTACAAAATCCGGATACTCGTTACAGAGAAGCCTGTAAGGTGGCTCGTCCTCTTCTATCTCGGGGAATCTTCCCACAGGAGGATTAAACCGGTTGTCAGTATTGTCATCATTAACCTGTGAGACCTCACCCAGAAGCACTGCACCGGTTCCCTTCTCGACTTCAAAATCGTGATACATCAGGGGTTGGATCGATATGCTCTCTCCCGGCGTAAGTCTTATCTGCGTTCCTGCTTTGACCTGATACGTTCTTCCGTCAGTATGTACCGTGACATCACTCTCATAATCCATTTCTTCATCAGGAAGTGAATTATAGACTCTGATCAGAAGATTGCCGCCGCCCTTATTTATGATGTCTTCCATTTTGTTCCAGTGGAAATGATTCGGAGAATACTGTCCTTCCTCAATGAAGAGAAGTTTTTCCGCATATGACTTCGGATATATGTCCTGTGCTTTAAGATTGCCGTTTCTTAATGTGATCAGCGAGAAACCGACCTTGTTAAAATCACCCAAACCATAATCGGTTATGTCCCAGCCGAGCATATTATCCCTGATCTCATCATATTCGTGTCCCTTGGAAAGCCATTCTTCCGGTGTAAAATGGCAAAACGGCGGAAGGCTTATCTTCAGGTCATCTATGACGCTTTCCATGCGCCTCAACGCTTTGTTTATCTCGGATCTTTTCATGTGTGATTCTCCTTTTCGCGCATATCATATCACTGTCATTGATTATTTATATTCGCGAAAATGGGCAATTTCAAGGCTCGCTGCTAATATGTTCTTCTGTTGCTGACCGCTCTGAAGATGCATGCAACCGCAAAAGCCGATAAAGATATGACAGCGAAGATAGCGATGCCAACAGGCCATCCCCAACTCAAAAAAGCATAGAAATCATTGGTATCCGGCCAGGGACCACCTATTCCGTTTATGAGGATGTTGAGCATATATCCAATCCCATAGAGCAGCGTCGGAACAGCTGCAAAAACAGTATATTTAAAAAGAATACGTTTTCTTTCCACCACAATGAATTCAGCCATGGCCGTAACCGGAAGCAAAAGATGGAAGAACAGATTTCCTCTTTTATAGAACTGCGGATAACCGTAAAGAGGTCCGAACATAAATGCCACTACAGCAAATGTTATTGCGACACCGCAAACAGCAGCGAGTTTAAAAACTGCCATCTTGTCCTTATCTTTCTTCAGCAAGATCAACACAAGATATACAGATGCAATGATGCCGCAGAAAACATTGGTCAGGACCGTATAAAACTTGAAATTCTCAATGCCTGTCGACTGCAGTGCGCCTTCTTCAGGTTTTCCGGTGAGCATGAGAATAATGCCGATCACCGTGAAGATGACGATAACGGTGTTGAGGATAAGTTCCGCTGTCTGATTCTTTTTGTTCATACAATAATTATACACGGTATGCAAAAGGGGCTGTCTCAAAATAAAAAGAGATAGCCCCTAACTATTTCAAAAGAAAACGGGTCCCGAAGGACCCGTTTATTGTTAGAATAATTGTGTGAAAAACCTTCTAACATTACAGTCTGACTATAGCAAAAACGGGAGCTATATTCAACTGTCACTTCCAATTCAAACCGAATGTTTAATTCCCGTGGACGATTCAGTACGACTCATA
>JAIKYD010000041.1 GCA_024683485.1 Saccharofermentans sp.
AATATATCGAACTAAACGTTAATTAACGGCATCAGATTTTTAAGAAAAAAGCTGTTAAGGGTATTAGAAAAATCACTGTTGCTCATGATTGGTCTGCCTTGACCTCAGCTGCCTTCTTATCCTGTTTATGTGTCTTTCAAAAGAGCCGTTGTTTATAAGTTCAGTCAGGACGAGCTGTTCGAATGTTGGAACCGTGCATGAATAGAATCCCAGTTTCTTATTGAACGTATCGATCAGGTGTTCGGGAAGGACCATATAGCCCACACGAAGAGCCGGAGAAATAGTCTTTGAGAAGGTGTTCAGATATATAACATTATCTTTTGTAGCCATCGAAAAAAGTGTCTCAACGGGTTTGCCCAGAACGGAAAATTCAGAATCAAAATCATCTTCAACGATTATCCTGTCAGAAGAGTCTGCCCATCTTATGTATTCATAACGTTTGGATGCAGAAGCTGATATTCCCGTGGGAAAACTTCTGAATGGAGAAATGTGCAGAACCTGAGCTTTTGTCTTATTAAGCGCTTTGCTTTCGATTCCGTCATTTCCGAGTGCGAGCAATTCATATTTAACATTCGCATTTTTATATACTTTTCTGATCTTTTCGTAAGAAGGATCTTCTAATGCGAATATCCTGTCACTTCCGATAAGACCTGCGATGAGATTATATAGGTATTCGGCACCTGAGCCGATCACGATTGCCGAAGGATCGATATGGATATCTTTGTTTCTTGCCAGATATTTTGAAATGGCTTCACGGAATTCGGGAAGGCCTGCATTAGGTGATTTCAGGAGTATTTCATCCTGACGGTTGGTAAGGATGTTTCTCATTGTTTTTGATAAGACGGATACAGGGAAGACCAGACGGTCTGAATTGCTGTTAAATGATGTGTTGACTGATTGCATTTCTTCAGGAAAAGATGAGAAACCGTCTGTGGTGCGGAAGTCGACAAAGTAGCCGCTCTTCTCGACACTCCGGATATATCCTTCGTCGCGGAGAAGATCGTAAGCGTGCTCTACTGATATAACGCTTACGCCTGCTTCGGAAGCCAGGGTCCTTTTAGAAGGGATCTTTGTATTGTAAGGATATACTCCATCAACAATGTTTTTCTTGATCTGCTTATACAATTTCATGTATGCGGAGTCGTATGCTTTTTTCCCCATCTGGTTATATAAAAAACTCCTGTTCTGGATATTTAATATATTCAGATAAGTTGTACCATAGTGTCATTCAGAAAACAACTTCTTCAGGAGATATAAGGCGATGAGCGATCATGAGAAAAACAAAAAGATAATAAAAAAGATTGCATATACAGGTGTTCTGGCAGCATTAATTTATATTGGTACTCAACTTCATATTCCGACTGCGATAGGACACGTTAATCTCGGCGATCTGGTCATATTGGTAGCCGCATATATCCTGGGTCCTTTCTCGGCGATAGCAGGTGCGATCGGTTCAATGTTGGCAGATCTTACTGCCGGTTATCCGCAATACGCAATACCAACGTTTTTGATCAAAGGAATCATGGGACTTGTTGCAGGACTTCTGATGAAGCGCAACGGTGAGAACAAAGTTCCTTTAGTGCGCAAACTGACAGCAGCGGTAGTTGCCGAACTGATAATGGTGGCAGGGTATTTCGGGTTTGAATCTTTGCCTTTTATGTATGGAATAGAAGCCGCATTAGGTTCAGTAGTACCTAATCTTATTCAGGCAGCTGCAGCAATAATCGGCGCTATCCCTCTTACCTATGTAAAGCTGTTCGACAGAATACGCGTATAGCGGTAATAATTAATATATAGTGGACATAAGAGAGAAACGGCCGGCAATTTCCGCCGGCTGTTTTTCTTAATAGCCAATCCCTTATATTCATGATTATCTGTACTAAACAATTATCAAACCAATTGAGTCCGCCCGGTGTGATAAATTCTATGTATTATGATATGACATTTTGAAAAGAGGGAGCATGCAGGTTATGTCTGTTTATATCGCATACAGGGATCTTGTAAACTATCAGTTCCAAACGACTCTTTGCGGAGGACCTCCGTTAAATCCCGATTTCCGTCT